>CATLZI010000037.1 GCA_950063125.1 uncultured Porticoccus sp.
TGGAAAAGGGCTATCTCTACTGGTCGGCGGATGTGACGCCTGAAACGACGCCTTACGAGGCCGGGCTCGGCTTCGCGGTCGCGCTGGACAAGGGCGATTTCATCGGCCGCGAGGCGCTGGAGCGGAATGCCACGGCACCGCGCCGCAAGCTCGTCGGGCTCAAGTTCACCGGGATGGAGGCGCCGCATCATGGCGATCCGATCTTTGTGGGCCGCGAACAGGTCGGCGTGGTCACCAGTGGTGGCTTCGGGCCGACCCTGGAGGCGCCGCTGGCGATGGGGTATGTTTCATCGGATTTTGCAGCTGCAGGTACCCCGTTGCGCGCACTGGTCCGAGATAAACCCCGCCCGGTCAGCGTGACAAAAATGCCGTTTGTTCCCCAGCGGTACTATCGTGGCCAGTAAGCGCGGCCAGTAAGCGCGGCCGTAACACGGTCAGTCACGGCGAACGTATCACTGACTGGCGCAAACAGTAGCACCGAACATCGGGATGCTCGTCAATACGCTGAAGACATCCCATTCAACTTGCCTATCAACGTCCGAACAGAGAAAGAATCCCATGAAGTCATTGGCAGAGCTTGCTAGCAATAATGAATTTATCCGTCGACACATTGGCCCTTCCGGCGAAGATCAGCAGGCCATGCTGAAAGCCCTCGGTTATACCGATATGGCCTCCTTCATCGCGGCGGTGATACCGGAAAAAATTCGCTCTACAGAGTCGCTGGCACTCGCTGACGCCTGCACGGAACAGCAGGCCCTGACCGAGCTGCGCGCCATTGCTGCCGAAAACCGGGTTTTCCGGTCATTTATTGGCCAGGGCTACTACGGTTGTCTCACCCCCAATGTGATTCTGCGCAATGTGCTGGAAAATCCCGCCTGGTATACCGCCTATACCCCCTACCAGCCGGAAATTTCCCAGGGGCGTCTGGAAGCCATGCTGAATTTCCAGACCATGATTACGGATCTGACGGGTATGGATCTGGCGAGCGCTTCGCTGCTGGACGAAGGGACGGCTGCCGCCGAGGCGATGACCCTGTGTCAGCGCATGGCCAAATCGAAAAGTCGGGTGTTTTTCGTGGATCGTCAGTGTCTGCCACAGACGATTGATGTGGTGCGCACGCGGGCTGAACCCCTGGATATCGATGTGGTGATTGGCAATCCACAGGAGATTGCCGGCCAGGAATGTTTTGGTGTGCTGCTGCAATATCCCGGTGCTGATGGCAGTGTTGAGGATTTTTCCGGTGTGATTGAAACCGCTCACCAAAACAGGGCGCTGGTGGTGATGGCGGCGGATATTCTCAGTTTGATGCTGTTGCAAAGCCCGGCCCGGTTGGGTGCTGATGTGGCGATTGGTTCCACCCAGCGTTTCGGTGTGCCGCTCGGTTTCGGTGGACCCCATGCCGCGTATATGGCCACCCGTGACACCTTCAAACGCTCCCTGCCGGGCCGTTTGGTCGGTGTGTCAGTGGATAGTCGTGGCAAGCCCGCTTTCCGGCTGGCACTGCAAACCCGCGAGCAGCATATTCGCCGCGAGAAAGCCACCAGCAACATTTGTACGGCCCAGGTGTTGCTGGCCGTGATGGCCAGTATGTATGCGATTTACCATGGCCCGGAGGGGTTGCGGCGCATCGCGGAACGGGTTCATTGCCTGACATCGATTCTGGCAGCCGGCCTGACCCGATTGAATTTCACCATCACCAATCACAGCTTTTTCGACACGCTCACGATTGCCAGTGGGTCACAGACCGCCGATATTCATCGCAAAGCACTGGCACAGGGAATCAACCTGCGGGTGATCGATCAGCAACACCTGGGGATCTCCCTGGACGAGACCACCACGGCGGCTGATGTGGAAACCCTCTGGCAGTTGTTTGATGCCCACAGTGAGCTCACAGTGGTTGAGCTGGAAGCTACCGCAGACAGCGGCTTGCCGCAGGGGTTGCTGCGAGCGGAGCCAGTTCTCACCCACCCGGTTTTCAACCGCTACCACTCGGAAACGGAAATGCTCCGTTATCTGCGCAAGCTGGCCGACAAGGATATTGCGCTCGACCGGGCGATGATTCCATTGGGCTCCTGTACCATGAAATTGAATGCCACCGCCGAGATGATTCCGGTCAGTTGGCCGGAATTTGCCGGTATCCACCCCTTCGCGCCCGCAGATCAGACCGTCGGCTACCGTAAAATGATTGGCGAAGTGGAGGCGATGCTCTGTGCCGCCACCGGCTATGACGCCGTGTCACTTCAGCCCAATGCCGGTTCACAGGGTGAGTACGCCGGGCTGTTGGCGATTCGTGCCTACCACCAGAGCCGGGGCGACAGCCATCGCAATATCTGTCTGATTCCCAGCTCTGCCCACGGTACCAATCCGGCCTCTGCCCAGATGTGTGGCATGCGCGTGGTGGTGGTGGGTTGTGACGAGCGGGGCAATGTGGATCTCGGCGAATTGCGGGATAAAGCCGCCCAATACAGCGATCAGCTGGCGGCCATTATGGTGACGTACCCCTCGACCCACGGGGTGTTCGAGGAGGGCATCACCGATATCTGCGGGATTGTGCATGAGCATGGCGGACAGGTTTATATCGACGGTGCCAATCTCAACGCCATGGTCGGGCTGTGCCAGCCCGGCCAGTTCGGGGGGGATGTGTCACACCTGAATCTGCATAAAACCTTCTGCATTCCCCACGGCGGTGGTGGCCCCGGCGTGGGGCCGGTGGCGGTCAAGCAACACCTGGCGGCATTTCTGCCGGGCCATGATGCGTTTGAACAGCGTCCAGCAGTGGGTGCTGTGTCCTCTGCGCCCTGGGGGAGCGCCAGTATCCTGCCGATTACCTGGATGTATATCAAAATGATGGGGGCCGCGGGTTTGAAACAGGCCACGGAAGTGGCGATTCTCAATGCCAACTATGTGGCCGGACGCCTGCAGGAC
The DNA here is from genome assembly GCA_950063125.1 of uncultured Porticoccus sp. Lineage (GTDB taxonomy): Bacteria > Pseudomonadota > Gammaproteobacteria > Pseudomonadales > Porticoccaceae > Porticoccus. Next base: position 2,926 of record CATLZI010000037.1, read on the forward strand.
GGTTACCCGATCCTCTATACCGGCAGCAATGATCGGGTAGCGCACGAATGTATCATTGATTTAAGGGGCATCAAGGAGACTTCCGGAATTACGGTTGATGATGTCGCCAAGCGATTGATTGACTACGGCTTTCATGCGCCGACCATGTCCTTCCCGGTGCCGGGCACCCTGATGATTGAGCCAACAGAGAGTGAATCCAGGGAAGAGCTGGATCGTCTCTGTGATGCCCTGTTACAGATTCGTGAGGAGATTGCCGCAGTGGAGCGGGGCGAATACCCGGTAGATGACAACCCGCTGTGCGGTGCGCCTCATACGGCGGATGAACTGGTTGCCGACCAGTGGGTCAAAAGTTACTCTCGTGAACAGGCGGCTTATCCGCTGGCAGTTCTCAGGGAAAGTAAATACTGGTCGCCGGTAGGCAGAATTGATAATGTCTACGGGGACCGGAATCTGGTTTGTGCCTGCCTACCCGTATCGGAGTACATTTAATTGCAAAAAACCAGCTCGCAGAAAAATAAAAAAGCGATGCCAAAAAGCGCCGGGTGGGTACTGTTCACTCTGGTGATGATGCCCTGCTTTGCCAGTGCCATCGATTTGAGGTTGTCGATAGTTGCGCCGGATGCGTTGGCGGTGGAAGATGCCGTTGTGGAATTGTTGCCTCTGAATGCTGATGCGGCAGTATTCAGTGGCAGTCAGAAGGAAATGAGTCAACAGGATCGCACGTTTATTCCTTTTGTGCTGACGGTGCCTAAGGGGACGCGCGTGAATTTCCCCAATCTTGATCGCACCCGCCACCATGTCTATTCGTTTTCTGAACCGAAACCCTTTGAGCTGAAGCTGTATGTGGGAACACCCCAAGAGCCGGTATTGTTCGACAAGCCCGGAATAGTCGCGCTGGGTTGTAATATTCACGATTACATGCAGGCTTTTATTTACGTTTCCGACAGCCCCCATGCCAGGGTAACGGACTCGGAAGGTCAAGCCTCGTTCACTGGTCTGCCTGCAGGCAACTACCGCCTCAGAGTCTGGCATCCCTGGCAAAACGGTGAATTGCTCGAAACGGCGTTGACACTGCCTGCAGAAAATCGTGTCCTCAAGTATCAAATAGATATTGATCGCCAGCAAAAACCCTCGGCACCTCCGGCCGGTTTTGGCGGACTCTAGACAAAGGTTGGCAAGCAAATGCTCAACAGTTACCGAATCCGGCTGGTAGTTGCATTTGTGCTGGTGCTGATGTTGGTGCAGCTGGCCACAGCAGTGTTTGTATTGGATGCCGCTCACCGGCAGCAAATGTTGCAGCAGCAGCGAACGCTGGATGTCGGTATCAATGTTTTTCGTGAGGTGCTCGCCAATCGTTCTCTGCAACTGAATAACTCCCTGTCAGTGCTCAGCGCCGACTTTGGTTTCAAACGTGCGATTGCCACGGGTGAAAGCGATACCATTCTGTCCGTACTAGAGAATCATGGCAGCCGTATTGGTGCAGATGCGGCGGTACTGCTGTCTCCCGACGGCAAGCTGATCAGTTCCAGTATTGCCGGTTTGGACAAAGCCGATATCGACGCTCTGTCGGAATTGACTGACAGCATGAATGATGGCGGTGCGGCCAGAATTCTCAGCTTTGACAATGCCAGTTATCAATTTGTGATGCAGCCCGTTAAAGCGCCAACCCTCATCGCATGGGTAGGCATGGGCTTTGTGATGGATAGACAGGTGGCGCAGCAGGCCAAGGCCATTACCGGTGTCGAAGTCAGCTTTATCAACAAGGACAGCGATGGCCGATTTGCGCTCCAGTCCACCCTTGATGCAACCTCTCAATCCGCTCTTCTCTCGCAGTTAAACAGACTACCTGAGTTATCGCGGGAAGCGGCCGAAGGTTTTCCGGCCCATTATCTGTCTTATGCCCTAGAGCTGGATGGCAAGTCTGCCGACCAGTGGGTGGTATTGCATCTTTCAAACCTGAAGTGGGAACAAAATTACGAACACTTGCGTAACAGCATGCTGTCGATTTTCGCCGGCACACTGGCACTGTCATTGCTGGTCGCGGCCTGGTTGTCCGGCAGTCTAACCCGCCCGGTCCATACCCTGGTGGAATTTGCCCGCTTGATTGGCCAGGGCCAAAATCCCCCACCAATTAAAGGTGCTCCTGCGGAACTCGCCGTGTTGGCAGATACCCTGACAGTGATGCGCGATAACATCGAGGCTCGTGAGCGGGACCTGATCTATCAATCCACCCATGACAGCCTGACCGGGCTTGCCAACCGCTTTGCCGCCAAGCGCACACTCCAGGATGCCGGTGACAGTCTGTCGGGTACGCTGGTGCTGTTGGACCTCAAACACTTCCGACATATCAATGACATGATCGGTTTTGCCAACGCAGACTCCCTGCTGGTGATGTTTGCGCGGCGACTGGAGACAATAACACCGGTCCCGGATTTCCTGGCGAGACTGGATGGCGATGCCTTCCTGTTACTGTATAACAATGGCATAACTGAAACAGTTCTCTCCGACGCCATTGATCAACTGGAGGCACCCTTCAGTATTCAGGATTCCAATATTTCGATAAAAATCCGCGCCGGTATGTTATCCCTGGCGGAGCATGGGGGTACGGTTGGCGTTCTGTTGCAGCGTATTGAAATTGCTCTGATGCAGGCCTGTTTGAGCGATACCCGAATTGTCGCTTATCGCACCGGAGAGGATGAAAAATACCAGCGTGAACTGACTATTATCAATCAGTTGGAGCGCGGGCTGGAGCAGGGGCAGTTTCACCTGGTTTTCCAACCCAAAGTGGATATCCAGAACAATCTCTGCAATGGGGCGGAAGCGCTCATTCGCTGGGATCACCCCGAGCTTGGCCCGATTCGCCCCGATGAATTTATTATGCTGGCAGAGCATACGGGCAATATTGATCTGATCAGCCAATGGGTTTTGCGCCAGGCTATGGACCAGCTGGTGCTCTGGCAGCACGAGGGATTGGTAGGATTAAAGCTGGCGGTGAACCTGTCTGCTCATGATCTGGTCAATGAGTCCTTGCCGGGCCAGATTGCTGAGATGTTAGAGGCGAGAGAGTTGGCACCCGACCTGCTGGCTATTGAGGTCACCGAGGGTGCGGTGATGAAAGATCCGATGACCGCGGTGAGTGTGCTACAGAAATTCCGGAATCTCGGCCTGTCCATTGCCATCGATGATTTTGGTACCGGACATTCCTCGCTGGCCTATCTGAAAATGTTGCCGGTGAATGAAGTCAAGATAGACCGCAGTTTTATCAAGGACATGCTGACTAACACCCATGATGCGATGATTGTTGAAACCAGTATCGCCCTGACCCACAGCCTGGGCTTCAGTGTGACGGCGGAAGGGGTGGAAGAACGACAGACCATTGACGTTCTCCGGCAACAGGGGTGTGATTTGGTGCAGGGTTATGTGTACTCTAGGCCACTGGCAGCCAGAGATTTTTACCACTGGTATGTAGAATTCAATCAACAGGGTGGCGTGTCCTCGCTAACTTAAAATAATGATAAATAGCATCGTTGGTCCCTTCATCCGAGCCATTTTCTTTCCCTTGTTCCTGACCGTGGCCTGTGGTTTGGCTCACGCGGACAGTCGCATAGTGGCAACCGGAGGCGCATCGAACATAGAGGGCAGCGCCGGCGGTGGCGTCGTGCCATGGGCGGTTATCAACGGTTATGGCAGTAGTGACGAATGGGCGGTTACCGGGATGGCCACCGGAGTATTTGTGGATGACTTTACGCTCAAGGTGATCGGCGCATCCGTAAGTTACGACAATCGGGTAGAGCTATCTTTTGCCCGCCAGCGCCTCAAACTGGACAGTCTCGGTGGGGATCTTCAACAGGATATTATCGGCCTTAAATACAAGGTTGCCGGAGAGTTGCTTTACACCACCATGCCTCAGATCAGCGTGGGGGTTCAGTACAAGGATGTCGATGACTTCTCATTACCCTCAGCGGTAGGCGCCAGAGACGACAGTGGTGTTGATTACTACGTCGCCGCTACCAAGGTCTTTTTTGATGCGCTTTGGGGGCGCAACGTGCTGATCAACGGCACAGTGCGTGCTACCAAGGCCAATCAGGGTGGGTTACTGGGGTTCGGTAGCGAGCGCAACAACCGATACCGCTATATGAAGGAAGCCTCCGTCGCGGTGCTGTTAACCGATAATCTGGCCGTGGGCATGGATTATCGCGAGAAACCCGATGAGCTCGATTTTGCCGGTGAAGACGACTGGCAGGATTTTTTTATCGGCTGGTTTGTTAATAAAAACCTCTCTGTCGTACTGGCCTATGCCGATCTTGGCAGCATTGCGGGATTTGAAGATCAAAAGGGCTGGTACCTGTCCATTGAGGGAGCCCTATGACCTGCGTTTTGAAAAGACGGGTTTGGTCGTTTGTTTCAGCCATCCTTTTATTATCGCTGCTCAGTGCCTGTAGCAGTCAGCCCGCTACCGTTTATGAGGGACTGGGGAGTGAGCCCGGCCTGGCAGCTGTCGTGGATAATCTGCTGGAGCGGATGGCAAAGGACGAACAAATTGTCAGGTACTTCCAGGATACCGATATCGCATTGTTCCGTAAGGGGTTGACCGAGCATCTCTGTGATGTGGCTGATGGCCCCTGCGAGTACGGTGGAGAAGATATGAAGGCTACCCACAGAGGGCTGAATATCACACAGGCCGATTTTGATCGTTTGGTGCAATTGTTGATCTACGCGATGCAGGAGGAGGGTATACCCATTGCGGTCCGTAATAATTTGCTCAAGCGGTTGGCGCCGATGTACAGGGACGTGGTTTACCAGTGACATCTGAAAGTTCCGGATATACCGCGGTTTTTCGACCTCTGCCGTATTTTCGGGCATTAAAAGGAGGTTGCTCTCGTCAATCAGATGGCACATGCTGTGAGAAGAGTCCTAGGCGGGGTCTAGAGTCGTACTCCAGGCTTTGTTGGACAGATTGCAAAGGCTGGTGAGGGTGGCCCCAAATTAAACAAACAGGTTGCCCGGGAGGACAGCTGTCTATGCAAAAGGTTTACCTCAGGAAATAACGACCCATGCGTCGATTCAGAATTACCCACAACACCTACTATAACTTTTCCGGATCGGTGATCCTTGGTACACACTACTTGCGATTGCGGCCCAGAGAAGGGCACACACTGCATATCGAATCCTCCACGCTGACGATTACCCCTCAGCCCACCCTGCGCTGGCGACACGATGTCGAGGGAAATTCGGTGGCGATAGCCAGTTTCAGCCAACCGACCAGTCAACTGTCAATTCTCAGTGACGTCATTATTCAACAATACAATGAGGATCCGCTGGATTTTGTGGTGGAGCAACAGGCGGTGGATTACCCGTTTTTGTACGAAGAGGATGACCGGGTATTATTGCAGCCGTATATGTCTGACCCGCCCATAGAGTCAGACAAGTGGCTGACTGACTGGATTGGCGCTATCTGGCAACCGGGAGAAGCCATTCAAACCTATACCCTGATGCAGCGAATTTGCTCTCATATTTATCAGACCTTCGCATACCGGATACGGGAGGAGCCGGGGGTGCAATCCGCCGAGCAAACCATCGCCCTTAAAGCCGGTTCCTGCCGTGATTTTGCGCAATTGTTCATGTCAGCGGCCCGTCATCTTGGGCTCGCAGCCCGTTTTGTCAGTGGTTACCTGCATGCCCCGCCGACCATCGATAATTTCGGCGCCACCCACGCCTGGGCGGAGATCTATGTGCCGGGCGCTGGTTGGGTAGGTTTTGATCCGACCATTGGCCAGCTGGTAGGTGCTGATCACATTGCAGTTGCTGTGGCCCGGCTGCCGGAATCTGTGCCACCTGTTTCCGGTACATTCTCCGGTGCGGCGTCTTCAGTGCTGGATGTGGGTGTCTGGATCAACGAGTGCCATGACTGAGTCGGTGGCTATATATCAGGTGGTTAGGAAGTGATGAAAATACGCCGCACATTCATTTGTTTTCTGTTTCTTCCCTTTATGCTGGCGGGGTGCCTCGGCACGCCTGATGGCGTGAAGCCGGTCAGCAATTTTGACGCCGATGCGTATCTCGGTACCTGGTACGAAATTGCACGATTGGATCACTCTTTTGAGCGAGGCTTAAGCCGGGTGACCGCAGAATACAGCCAACGTGAGGATGGAGGCATACAGGTCATCAACCAGGGTTTTTCTGAGCAGGAAGCTGAGTGGAAATCTGCCGAAGGGCGTGCCTATTTCATCGAAAATGACAATATCGGTCACCTCAAGGTTTCCTTTTTTGGCCCCTTTTTTAGCTCCTATGTGGTATTCGGGCTGGATCATGAAAACTATCAGTATGCTTTTGTGTCGGGTTTCAACCATTCCTATTTATGGTTGCTGGCCCGCACGCCTACGGTGGATGAGAAGCTGATTCAGCGGTTTGAAAAAAGAGCTGGAGAATTGGGTTTTGACACTGACCAGCTGATATATGTGCCCCAGCAACCCATGCCGACATCGCGGTCAGTGGGCGATTGATCGTGTAAGGCGAATTTTCTGCCGGCGCGAGCCAAAAGCGGCACGATTTCCAAATTTTCAGAGACTATTATTCTCTATACTCATTAATGGGCATTACCGTCTATAGAAAGCAGGCTATTAAAGAGCGGACCATAAGAAGCAGGTCAAAAAGACTGTTATGAAGAACCAACTCGAATCCTATATCAGCCGGTTTTTCAGACACGAGTCGGCGGGCGGCATTGTGATGATGCTGGCTGCCATCGCTGCGCTGATCTGTGCCAACTCGCCAGTGCGGGCTTACTATGGACTGCTGTTGGATACCCCGGTAGCGGTGATGATTGGCGAATTCGTGGTAGCCAAGCCACTGCTGATGTGGATCAACGACGGATTAATGGCGGTTTTCTTTTTCCTTGTAGGGCTTGAACTAAAGCGCGAGCTGATTGAGGGGGAGTTGTCCGAGAAGCGAAAAATCATTTTACCCGGAGTGGGTGCTCTGGGCGGCATGCTGGTTCCGGCGATGATCTATCTGAGTTTCAATAGTGGTGACGGTTTGGCCAGTCAGGGTTGGGTCATTCCGGCCGCTACCGATATTGCCTTTGCGCTGGGTGTTCTGTCGTTGTTGGGTTCCAGGGTACCGGTCTCTCTGAAAATGTTCCTGACCTCCCTGGCGATTTTTGATGACATCGGGGCAATTATCATTATTGCCATTTTCTATACGGCGAATATCTCCCTGGCCGCATTATTGCTGGTCTGCAGCTGTCTGCCGGTACTGGTGTTGCTGAATCGCTACAACGTCGAATCCAAAAGTCTCTACATTGCAGTGGGTACGATTATGTGGCTAGCCATGCTGAAGTCCGGTGTCCACGCGACCCTGGCGGGGGTGATCATGGCCATGTTTATTCCCCTCCGCACCGACAATCCGGGTGTTTCTCCGCTTAAAATCATGGAACATGACCTGCAGGCGTTGGTGGCTTTCTTTGTGTTACCGGTATTTGCCTTTGCCAACGCCGGTATCAGTTTTTCCGGTCTCGGTGCGGCGCAGGTTTTTCACCCAGTGCCGATGGGCATTGCGCTGGGGTTATTTATCGGCAAACAGGTCGGCGTGTTCGGCAGTTGCTGGATTGCCGTCAAGCTGGGCGCGGCCAAGCTGCCAAAGGACATGTCCTGGGGAGGTCTTTACGGCGTTGCGGCACTCTGTGGCATTGGTTTTACCATGAGTCTGTTTATCAGTTCTCTGGCTTTCGAGGGCACTGATATCAAACTGATTTTTGATGAGCGTCTGGGCATCCTTGCCGGTTCGATCATGTCAGGTGTGATTGGCTACCTGGTGTTGCGACGCTGTCTCGGGCGTGGTGGTGCAGCGTCCTCTCCAGCCAATACTTCAAGTCGATAAACGCCGGTTTGTGGCGCCAGCTTCTCCGCCAGCTTTGGCAGCAACGGTTGCATCCTGTCGAACAGCGTCCAGGGGGGATTGATAACGATCATGCCCGCCGATGTCATGCCCCGCTCTGTGGTATCGGGTTGCAGGCCAAGCTCAAAAAGCTGCATCCGCTTGATTCCGGCGCCGATCAGCTGGCGCTCCAGGCGGTTGATGCGCTCCCGGTCCACCACCGGGTACCAGAGCGCATAAATGCCAGTGGCGAATTTATGGTAGGCCTTGATCAGCTGTTCCGTAACCCGTTGATAATCCGATTTGATTTCGTAGGAGGGGTCAATCAGCACCAGTCCCCGTTTCGAGGCGGGCGGTAGCAGGCCCATTATTCCCTGCAGACCATCTTCCCCGAAGACCCGAATTCGGGAGTCCTCGGCCATCAGTTTGTGCAGTGCCGCATAATCTGTCGGATGAATTTCGAATAACCAGCCCCGATCCCGGTGGCGCAGATAATGTTTTGCAATGGCGGGTGACCCGGGGTAGCGCGACAGCTTCTGTCCCTGGCCGGTAGTCTTTCTGTCGGGGTAGAGCAGAGAGAAATATTGCGCTAGCTCAGGAAAATCATCTGCGTCCAGGCGGCCTATGCCGGCGGCATATTCCGATGTTTTGTTGGCCTGTTCGGAGTTGAGTCTATACCAGCCTGCTCCGGCATGGCTGTCAATGTAGTCGAAGGGTTTGTCTTTAAGAGTCAGATAGTCGAGCAGTTCAACCAGAATGATGTGTTTCAGCACATCGGCAAAATTGCCGGCATGATAGCCGTGTCGGTAGCTCAACATGGTTTTTCCGGGAGTGAGTCACAAGTGTTGTTCGGCCAATATGCCGCTGGTTAGCAGTCCAGCTGGCCTGTTGGGTCAGTTCCCGGTTTCTTCAGCCAGAAAGTCCATCACGATTTTGTTAAAGGTGGCGGGTTTCTCGGCGTGCAACCAGTGGCCGGTATTATCCACCACCTTGAGCTGGGCGTGGGGAAATAATCGCAGTATCTCAGTCCGGTGTTTTTCCTGAATGTACGCGGAATCGGCTCCCTTGATGAATAGTGCCGGTCCTGCGAAGGGTGCTCCGGTGGGTGCCAGGGTCAGGGTTTCATGATAGTTGGCGAGAATGCCATCCAGATACAGCAGCAGATCAAAACGTCCATCGTCAGCCCGACGCAGATTTTTTAGCAGAAAAGCGCGAACACCCGGTTCGCTGACGTGCTGGGCCAATAGTTGATCGGCCTGCTGTCGACTGCTGGGCCTGGCTTCGGCCAGTGCGCTGAGCCCGGTCAGTACCCC
>CATLZI010000038.1 GCA_950063125.1 uncultured Porticoccus sp.
GTTCTCGCCGTCAACAATGATCTCCCTATCCGCACTGATGCTCCTGTGCACAGCGGTAAGGTACGCTCAGTCTACTGGCTTACAGAAAAAGACAGCCTCAGACTGATAGAGCAACAGGGTTATGATGTGGCGCCCGGTGCACCACTTGCCATCATGGTAATCAGTGATCGCATTTCTGCATTTGACTGCATTTGGCATGGCGAAGGCGGCATGCATGGCGTCCCAGGCAAGGGGGCGGCACTGAATGCCATTTCGAACCACTGGTTCAGGTTGTTTCGCGAGAAGGGCCTGGCAGACAGCCACATTCTGGATATCCCGCATCCCCTGGTCTGGATTGTACAAAAAGCCCAACCTGTCATGATCGAGGCTATCTGTCGCCAATACATTACCGGCTCCATGTGGCGTGCCTATGCCAAGGGAGAGAGGGAGTTCTGCGGCATCCAGTTGCCGGACAATCTGAAAAAAGATCAGAAGCTGCCAGAATTACTGATTACGCCATCCACCAAAGGCATACTGACGGGTTTGCCGGGTGTTCCAGAAGCGGACGATGTGAACATCACCCGACATGATATTGAAAGAAACCATGCAGCCTTCAATTTTCGCAGTATTGACGATATCGATCTTTACGAAAACCTGTTGCGGGAGGGGTTCGATGTCATCAGCCGTGAATTGGCTGCACTGGATCAGATTTTTGTGGATACCAAATTTGAATTTGGCTACGTCAAAGACAAAACCGGTACCGAAAAGCTGATTTACACGGACGAGGTTGGCACTCCTGACTCATCCCGTATCTGGGACGGTCAGAGCTATCGAAACGGCGAAGTGGTCGAAAACTCAAAAGAAAGTTTCCGGCAATTGCTGCTCAAACACTTCCCGGATCCCGACATCCTACTCAACAAAGACCGGATGACCGAACGCCAGGCACTGGCCAGAAACAACGAGCTGCCCGCGGATGTTTTGCTTGAAGTTTCCAGAACGTATGTTTCGATCGCCGAAAAGATCATTGGGGGAAAACTACACCTCCCTGACAGGCCGAAAGCAGAAATCATGGATATCCTCAGTAGCCGATACAATCTCATTGTCTAAGTTTTAATCTGGTCATGTTGCCTGACCAATTAGTCTGCAGGCGAGGTTGAGCGCCCTTTGATTCCATCTCCCAGCTGCAGAGCACTTGGCTCCGTCAAAGACGAATGTCTATCCAGGACTCCCAGGTCCAGCAAAGGCGAGGCATCAATATGCTCAGCATCCATCATTTGGGCGACTCTCTGTAGCGCAGAAACAATCATGGCCTGCTCCCAGTCACTGAGATTGGCATACTGGCGTGAAAAATGTTGCTGCAAGGGTGTGGGTGCATTCTTCAAAACATGAACTGCCTTCTCTGTCAAAAAAGCATGCACTTTGCGTTTGTCTGTCGATGACCGGACGCGGTAAACCAATTGTCGCTTCTCGAGTCGATCAATAATGGTGGTTACCGTTGCCTGACTCAGACTGATTTCGGCAGCCAGTTCACCAATTGTCACCTGCCCCCGATCACGAATCGCCTGCAGTAACAAAATTTGCGGCACAGTCAGACCGGACGTTTTAGCCAGGCGTTTTGAATATAGGTCTGTCGCCCTGATAACCCGCCGCAGTGCAACCAAGACCTGTTCGATAGAACCACCTCTCATAATCAATTTATACCGCCCTGTTATGGAATACATCCACTCTGTCGCCAGCCCCCAGGGCGGTGCCAAACTGGACATTTTAATGCTTTTGAGTATAATATTTAGAGCTCTAATTATATAGTTTAATTATTTTTAGAAATAAGGAAGTCATTTTTGGCTTCCAAATAAAATGAAAAATTTTCACAAGAAAATATTATTTGAGCTATAACTTTTATTAATAACGGGAATTTTGTCACTTCTTATGGACCGTAAAATAACACTTCGTCCACCAACGCCGGAGGACGGCGTGCGGGTACACCAACTGGTTGCCCAGTGTCCTCCTCTCGACCCTAACTCCATCTACTGCAACCTACTGCAATGTACTCATTTTTCAGGTACATCCGTGGCAGCTGACATTGAAGGAGAACTGGTCGGTTTTATCTCGGGTTATCGCCCACCACAACAAACCAGCACACTGTTTATCTGGCAGGTCGCTGTCGGCGAAAAAGCACGTGGTCAAGGTCTCGCCTCTCGGATGTTGGTTAATATTCTCGCCCGCGATGAGTGCAAAGAGGTCGATCACCTTGAGACCACTATCACTGAAGACAATCAAGCTTCCTGGGCATTGTTCCAGGGATTGGCGGACAAATTACAAGCGCCTCTGACCCAGTCTCCACAATTCGACCGTGAATTGCATTTTGCCGGTCAGCATGACACAGAGGTATTGGTCAGAATCGGTCCATTTAAGCAGCCCGTGACCACTGAAGCCTAATTCCAGAAAGGACTAATTGAGGAAATCATGAAAATTTTTGATGAAATTGAATCTGAAGTACGCAGTTACGCCAGAGCCTTCCCGCGTTTATTCAACAAGGCCCAGGGCGAATTTATCTATGACGATGAAGGTAACCAATATCTGGATTTTCTGGCCGGCGCCGGCTCGTTGAATTATGGGCACAACCACCCGGTGTTCAAGAAAAAACTCCTGGAATATATAGAGCGGGATGGCATTACCCAAGGCCTTGATTTACACACACAAGCCAAAGGTGAGTTTCTGGAAAGCTTTAACGAGAACATCCTGAAACCCAGGAATTTCAACTATATTGTCATGTTTACCGGCCCGACCGGGACCAACGCAGTTGAGGCATCTCTCAAGATCGCACGCAAATATACCGGCCGCGAGAACATTATCTCCTTCACCAATGGCTGGCACGGCCAGACACTCGGCGCTCTGTCCGTCACAGGTAACGCGACCCACCGTGGCGGTGCTGGCATTACATTGCCGGGCGCCACAAGAATGCCTTATGACGGCTATCTCGGTGATGATTTTGATACCACCAATCTGTTGGACAAAGTGTTGTCAGACTCCAGCAGTGGTGTCGACAAGCCCGCAGCGGTTATCGTCGAAACGGTACAGGGCGAGGGCGGCATCAATGCTGCTTCGATGACCTGGCTCAGAAGCCTGTCGGAAATCTGCAAGCGCCATGAGGTATTGTTGATTATCGATGACATTCAGGCTGGCTGCGGTCGTACCGGGACCTTCTTCAGTTTCGAAGAAGCCGGCATTTACCCAGACATTGTCACCCTGTCCAAGTCACTGAGTGGTTACGGTCTGCCATTTTCTGTGGTTCTGATGAAACCGGAGATTGATGAATGGAAACCGGGCGAGCACAACGGTACTTTCCGGGGTAACAACCACGCATTTGTCACCGCCAAAGCGGCCATCGACCACTTTTGGAAAGACGACAAATTTGCCAAGGAAATCCAGCAAAAAGGCGATTACATTGCCGACCGGGTAGACAAGATCGTCAGCGAATACGGTGAAGGAAACTTCAACTCTCACGGTCGCGGTATGTTCAGGGGCATCAACTGTGTCAGTGGCGAACTGGCTGAGCAGATTACCCGACGGTGTTTCCAGAAAGGGTTGATTATTGAGACCAGCGGTGCGGAGGATCATGTGGTCAAGTTCCTCTGCCCACTGACAATCCGTCAGGAAAACCTGCAAAAAGGTATCGATATTCTCGAGGAAGCAATCAAGGAAGTCTGTGCCAAAGCAGACTCCATCCCCGAGGAAAAAGATTTTTTCGAAGGCGATTATTCGGTCAGCGATGAAGTTGACAAGGGCACGCCGAAAAGAAACGGGTCTAACCCGATTTCTGCCTGATAGATACCGGGGCCTATCTCCGGTCAATACAGGATATTCACTTATCTGGCGGGGTCAGCCCCGCCTCGTTACAGACAACCGAGGTCACAATGATAGTCAGACAACTACAGGAAGCAGAAAAAACCTCTCGCAGAATTGTTTCCCCCGACGGCAACTGGGAAAGCACGCGGATGCTACTCAAAGATGATCAAATGGGATTTTCTTTCCACATCACAACAATCTATGCCGGAGCCGATTTCCGTATGCATTACCAAAACCACCTGGAATCTGTTTACTGCATTTCAGGGGAGGGTGAAGTGGAAACACTGGACGACGGAAAAAAATATTCGATTAGCCCCGGAACCCTCTATATTCTTGATAAGCACGACCGCCATATTCTGCGATCCTTTAAAGAAATGACAATGGCCTGCGTCTTCAATCCTCCGCTCAATGGCAAGGAAGTACACAACGCCGAGGGTGCGTATGAGCTGGATGCAGATTCGGTCAGCCAATGAGAGGCGAGACTCACTCCAGCTCAGGAAAATGGAAAAAGATGCAACAGGAGACAGTCCTTTAATGAGTTTTCACAGTGTGGAAAAAATCGGCGGCACTTCAATGAGCAACTATGCCGCTGTCAGAGACAATATTATTCTTAAACCCACAGGCGATACGCTTTATCAGCGTATCTTTGTGGTGTCCGCCTATGCCGGCATAACGGATCAATTGCTTGAGCATAAGAAAACGGGCAAAGCTGGTGTTTTTGCTTCATTTGCCAATGGTGTCAATGACGATAGCTGGCTGGATCTTCTTAATGAATTAAGAACCCAGGTTATTGAAATCAACAGCAATCTATTCGACGATCCGGAAATGCTCGCCGATGCCAACCGGTTTATTGGTGATCGGCTCGACGAGGCCGAACACTGCCTGAGCGATCTGAAAAAACTTTGTCAACACGGCCACTTTGCACTGGATGTCCACCTGGCAACCGTCCGCGAAATGCTGGCCAGTATCGGTGAAGCACACAGTGCCTGGAATACTGCCCGGCTGCTTCAGAGAGATGGTGTCAATGCCTGCTTTGTGGATTTAACCGGCTGGAAAACCACGCGACACATGTCGCTGGATGAACGAATTAAAGTCACTTTTGAGGACATAGATCTCGAGAGCCAACTACCCATCGTCACCGGCTATGCCCACACTCAGGATGGACTAATGTCCAGTTTTGACCGCGGTTACAGTGAAATGACGTTCAGCCGTTTGACCGTGATCACGAATGCCCGAGAAGCTGTCATCCACAAAGAGTTTCACCTCAGCAGTGCCGATCCCCGCATAGTGGGCGACGACAATGCCGTACCCATCGGACGCACCAACTACGATGTGGCTGACCAACTGGCCAATCTCGGCATGGAGGCGATTCACCCCAAGGCTGCCAAAGGTTTGCGTCAAAACAATATCCCTCTGCGCGTCAAGAATACTTTTGAACCGGAGCACGCCGGGACGTTGATTACCAGTGACTATATCAGTGAGAAGCCTCGCGTCGAGATTATTGCAGGGTGTCGGGGAGTTCACGCCATTGAACTGTTTGACCAGGATATGGCCGGCAATTTCAGCCGTTATGACACAACTATCCTGGGGTGTATCAGCCGGTTCAAGGCACATGTGGTTTCAAAGGATATCAACGCAAACACGATCACCCATTACCTGTCTACCAACCTGAAAACAGTGAAACGCATTTGTCGTGCACTGGAAGAACAATTTCCCGATGCGGAAATCAATAATCAGGAAGTTGCAATCGTATCGGCCATCGGCAGTGACATGCAGGTGCCCGGGCTATTGGCCAAAACAGTAGGAGCACTGGCGGAAAAGGATATCAGTGTGTTGGCAATGCACCAGTGCATGCGCCAGGTCGACATGCAGTTTGTTATCAACCAGGACCGCTGGGAAGATGCCGTACGAAGCCTGCACAGATGCCTTGTTGAGGTACACGATCACGGACGCGCCATATGCCTCGCATCCTGACTTGCAAGCCAGCAACCTCTACCCAGTTTTTCGGGACCAACACACCGGGGTGTGCGGTACACTCGCGCACCCCGCCAAATATATCGGGCAAGACCCGACAACGCCTTTGGCCTTCCAAACCGTGAATTATCCGATCCTTCGGGTAGTCGCACCGTACCCCTGGACAGCCTGACAGCACCATGATTCTCTCCTTCCTCTGCTTCCTCTTGATGTTCACCCTTGTAGGGGTTCTCTCCGCAAAGAAAAGTCGGGGAACAAAGCAGGATTATTACCTGGCCAGTAACACCGTCCAGCCATGGCTGGTTGGGCTGTCCGCTGTTGCCACCAATAACAGCGGTTACATGTTTATCGGAGTAATCGGTTACACCTATGTCGCTGGATTATCGTCTGTGTGGCTGATGCTGGGCTGGATCAGCGGCGATTACCTCGCCTCTCGATTTGTTCACGCCAGACTCAGGGATGCCGCACCGCGAACCGGTGAAGTGAGCTATGCCGGGGTTATCAGCAACTGGTACGGCAAACGAAATTCTGCCCTACAGCGGACCATGGGGTTAATTTCATTGTCGTTTTTACTGGTATACGCCAGTGCCCAGCTGGTCGCTGGCAGCAAGGCGCTTCATGTTCTATTCGACTGGCCCATGTGGGCTGGGGCGACACTCTCCGCTTTTCTGGTGACCCTGTACTGTATTGCCGGCGGCATTCGCGCATCAATCTGGACAGACGCGGCGCAATCCATGGTGATGGTTTTAGCGATGGGCTTGCTACTGGTTATAGCCACCAGTTCCCTGGGCGGTGTTGACCAGGCACTTATCGAGATGGACGCTATCGACGGGTTTATGAGCTGGTTCCCAAGTGATCTGCCTTTCCCGGGTGTACTGGGGGCATTACTGTTCGCCGCCAGCTGGTTATTTGCCGGTCTCTCAATTATCGGTCAGCCCCACATTATGGTGCGCTTCATGGCACTGAACGATAATCGCAAAATGAACCAGGCACGACGCTGGTATTATGCGTGGTACGTAATGTTTTATGCCATGGCGACCGCAGTTGGCATGCTTTCGCGGGTATTCCTGTCAGATGCGGCAAGTTTTGATGCCGAGCTCGCACTACCGGTGTTGGCCCAGGCACTGTTCCCCCCCGTGCTGGTTGGATTAGTGCTGGCAGGTATATTTGCAGCCACCATGTCGACAGCGGACTCACTGGTTCTCGGCTGTTCGGCAGCCATCACCCACGATCTGTTACCCCACAATGTTGAACGCACCAGTGTCATGAAGGGTATTACTGTGCTCGTAACAGCCTTTGCACTGCTATGGGCTTTGCTCAACAGTCAGAGCGTTTTCAGCCTGGTAGTAATGGCATGGTCTGGCCTTGCAAGCGCTTTTGCACCCTTACTGATTATCCTATGTCTGGGAGGGAAACCGGGATCCGGAGTGAGCATCCTGGCCGTCTGCTCGGGGCTTCTGGTCGCACTGGGCTGGCGCATGATGGGGTGGCACGATTTCGCCTATGAGGGCATGCCAGGTATTCTGTCGGGTTTGTTAATCCTGTGCGGAGCCCTTTTTCTATCCAGAAGAAGGGAAGCCCAACTCACTCAATCACTGTAGACCCGCGGAACCCTGCGGGGCATCCTGGTTAACAGCTCATAACTGATCGTACCCGCACAACCCGCCACTTCGTTGACGGAGAGGCCTTTACCCCAGAGAATCACTTCATCCCCCACCGCCACCGTCGGCAAGTCCGTGACATCCACCGTTATCATGTCCATAGATACGCGGCCCACCATCGGGCAACGCTGGTTATTGACCAGTACCGGTGTGCCATCTGGTGCATGTACCGGATAACCATCGCCGTAGCCGATTGCAACCGTGGCAATCCTGCTGGACCGTTGCGCCGACCAACGCGCACCGTAGCCCACTGACTCCCCCACAGGGACATCTCGCAGAGCAATGACCGAAGAGCACAACGTCATGACAGGTTGCAATCTGTCGGCTTCCACATGAGGAACAGAAAAAGGAGAACTACCATAAAGCATGATCCCCGGCCTGTTCCAATCAGCGTGGGTCTCCGGCCAACCGAGTAGCCCCGCAGAGTTATCGAGACTCAACGGCACGGTATCGGCGTTTGCCAAGCTGGCCACACCTGCCTTGAACTGCTGTATCTGTCGATAAGTCAGATCACTTGCCAACTCATCGGCACAGGCAAAGTGCGTGGCAATCACAATATCGCTGGCAACATTGCGGCTGGCGGCCAACGTCCGATAGGTAGACTCAATATCGTCAACCGCAATACCCAGTCGGTGCATGCCGCTATCCACACAAATCCAGACAGTTACAGGGGTTTTCAGCGATGCTCTCAAAATCGACTGTTGTTGCTGTTTATTCACCACTGAGAGCCAAAAACCCAATTCAGCGGCCAGAGGTATCTCGTCGTCGGAGAAAGTCCCCTCCAAAAGGCAAACAGGCTTGGTGATGCCCCCTTCACGGAGCTCGACTGCCTCCTCCAAACAGGTAACGCCAAAGGCGGGAACCAGCGGCTCAAGGGCGCGAGCAACAGGCAACACACCATGCCCATAGGCATTGGCTTTGATAATGGCCATTGTGCGGGAATTGGGGGCCAGACCGTTTGCCAACTCGCAATTGTGCCTGAGGGCAAGGAGATCGATATAAGCTTTTGTTGGTCTCGACATAACGCTTTCACCAAAAAGTACAGGCGGGCTGATGCACTCGATTAATAATTAAACTTACCAGCCGTATAAATGCGCTGAGCAGCCAGCCAGACATCGCCCACTTCCCCGCCACCGACGGACCTGCCATCGACTTCAATGACGGGCACCAGTTCTTTTGAGGAACTCGTCAGCCAGATTTCGTCCGCATTGAGCACTTCTTCCATTGAGACAGGTCGTTCCTGCACGGCAATAGATCCGTCTTTGCGCAGTAGCTCCAACAGAATATGGCGGGTAACTCCCGGTAATTTCTGGCTATCCAGCACTGGAGTAATGACTTCGCCGTTTTTAACGATGTAGGCATTACAGGCACTGGCTTCTGTCAGCTCACCTCGCTCATTGAACAGCAGAATTTCATCAGCACCCTGCTGAAAACCCTGCTGAAAGTGCATGACGTTACCCAGCAATGCAGTGGACTTGATGTGGCAGCGATCCCATCGCAAATCGCGATCAGTGATAACCCGGTAGGGTTTAACCCGATTTTTATCGGCCACCGGTGCAGCGGGAATCACATAAGTAAAAGCAAAAATGGTAGGGGTTATATTTTCCGGGTAAGCATGAAAACGGCGGACATCGGCGCCGCGACTCACATGCAAATAAAGGCCGAGATTACCACCACCATTTTTATCGATGAGTGTATTACAAACCGTGCGCCACTGGTGTTGCGACCAGTCAAGTGTTAAGTCAATGGACCTCAGACCGTTCAGCATCCGCTGCATATGCAGTGAAAAACCGACGATCTTGCCATCATAGGAGGGCAACACCTCATAAATACCATCGCCAAACAAAAAGCCCCGATCCATCGGCGAAATACGGGCTTCGGCCATTGGCAGATAGGCACCGTCGAGATAAACAATACTCATTAAGTTACCTTGTATCTCGCCGAAATAAAGCGGGCCAGCGGGGTCATAAAGCGGCAAATCTTAGCAGTGGGTACCCAGACAGGCAAAGTAAATTCCCCAGCAACTCAGCCTGGACCCTAAACACCGCTAACACCGATCAAATCACGCAACGCATTAACCAGAGCCTTGCCCGTTTCACTGGGCAGGCCGTCTTCTGTCAGTGTGTTATCGAGGGTAACGCCATCGATACTGCCCCGACAGGCCAGGTATTCAAGTATGGCCCGGTTATCCCAGTCCGTCAGATAGTCTTCTCCAGCACAATAGGACATCATGGCCACCAAGCCGAGTGCCGCCCAGTTCGATACATCCGCTATCACCAGCTCGTCACAGGTGGTTACCGACGGAATAATGGCCAGCTCACTGAGTTTATCGAGCACATTACCCATGCCGATCTCATTGCCACCATCACCCAATGCAATGACCGGACAATTCGAAAGCTCAAGAAAGACATCAAAGCAGAGGGTGCCGGAGCTGATATCCTCGCCGCGCATATTGTAATAATGTCCGTCAGCTGCGGGCCCGGGAAGTTCGATACTGACCATGAGCTCTGGCTGGCAATACGCTAACAGGTCGGCCACCTGCTGGCTGAGCCCTGTGGGACGACCAAGGGACACGCGCTCCACGCAATAATCACCGCCTATGGCATTAGCCAATACATCGCCACAAACCAGTATCGGCTCGGCACCGGTCTGTTCAAGCACTCGATAAAGAGCAATTGCGCCGGCCGGTCCATCGGACTCAAACGTGTCCAGCACAGGAAAACCCGTACCGATCAATACCCGGCCAGAACAACTCAACAACCGTCTGGCTGCCCGCAGACAGTAGCCGGGTTTAAGGCTGGACTGAACGGATTGCATTCCCCGCAGATTGCGAGCCACCAGCAGGTTTTCAATGCTTTTACTAACTGCCAGCTCACGCCGAATATCATTCATAAGCCACCAATAAATTAGCCCTCAGTCACAAACCTCGGGGTTTATTTGTCTGTACATGCTGTCCGCCGCCAGCCGAATGTGACGAGCCTCCGCCATCGTGACGGACTTAAAAGATACCAGACCACCCGGTTTTAATTGCGCCAGTTGTGACATATCCAACGACATCACCGAACCCAGCTTCGGGTAACCACCGATGGTCTGACGATCATGCATCAGTATGATAGGCAAACCATCCGGTGGGATTTGTATTGCACCCAAGCAAACACCTTCGGATAAAAGATCGGGAATATCAATATCTATGGGTGGCCCCGCCAACCGACATGCCATCCGGTCGGACTGACTCAACAATCGATACTCACTGGCAAAAAAATGCTGCTGCTGGTCGTTTGTAATCAATTCTGACTGGTAACCACTCACCACCCTCAAAATTACGCGGCCACCATAAACCGGTCGATAGCCACGTGCCAGCGAGAGGCATTGACGACTAGAGGTGGCTGCACAGGGTAAATGATCCCCAGCCTGCAGCGGATTACCGGACAAGCCTCCCACGCCTTCGCGAACGACCGTCGCCGTACTGCCGAAGGTTGCCGGGATATTGAAGCCATCAGCCACCGCCAAATAGGCACGCATACCCCTGCGGGCATAACCCAACGCCACCCTGTCACCGGATTTTACCCGTTGGCTACGCCAGCTCTCCTTTGGTTGTCCGTTAATGGTCAGTGGCATATCTGCACCACAGAGGGCAAAAATCGTGTCTGCCTGGCATTCAAGTTCCAGACCGCCAATGGTCACTTCAAGAGCCGTTATGCCGCGATCATTCCCGCACAACCGATTGGCCCAATTGAAGGCAAGGGGATCGGCCGGACCACCGGTGGTCAAACCAAACCGGTTATGGCCGAAGCGGCCTGCATCCTGGAGAAGAGTCAGGACACCGGGGCGATTCACACGAAAACCACCTTTCATGCTAACCGGCCACCTCTGGCCAGAAAGGTTTCCCGATTGATACTGAAAAAGCGTACCCGGTCACCCACCTGAAGCGGCATACCGGGTTCGCTGAGGGGATCGAACATCCGCTCCGGACAAAGGCCAATCAAATTCCAGCCACCGGGGGAGTCCACCGGATATACTGCAGTCTGTCGCCCGGCTATACCCACGCTACCGCGGGGCACCAAAGTCCTGGGTGTATCCAGTCTGGGCATGACAATGCGCGAATCAACCTCCCCAAGGTAGGCAAAACCCGGTGCAAAACCTATCGCATACACGAGGTATTCCCGGGATTGGTGCAGAGCGATCACCTCCTCCACCGAGACCTTTTTCACGCGACTGATTTCGGCGAGATCCGGCCCGGACTCCATGCTGTAGTAAACAGGCAATTCAACGAGTTTGCCGTCTGAACTGGAGGCAGCTGGTGCGGCATCCAGCATTTCTGTAATCTGCTGCTCAAGGGTTGCGGCATCGATACACGAGAGATCGAAAATAACCAGTAGCGAGGCATAGGAGGGCACCAGATCAATCAGCACATCGACTAACGCGGACTCCAGCACAGCCGTTGCCTGTCGAACCCGAGCTGACGTATCCGCTGTCACCACCTGCTCAAAATAGATGATCAGCGCATTTTCACTAGCGGGAACGACTTTCATTGCTCAAGCAATGCCCGGATTTCACGAATCACCGCGACGCTTTCCGGATTATCCCCATGAATACACAGGGTATCCGCTTTAATGAACAGCGAGTCGCCATCCTCGGTGGTAACCGA
>CATLZI010000039.1 GCA_950063125.1 uncultured Porticoccus sp.
ATGCCATTGTTCGGTGTTCGGGATGTGTCGATCTTAACGCCAGAGCATACTGACAATCTGTCAGGGCTGATTTCGCTGCACAAGGCTGCTTTGGCTCTCTAATCGGCTCCAGGCTTGATTTAGCGCTATTTCTGTCCGATTAATGTATGCGCATAATGTATATTATGTTAAATAAAGTTGCTGGGTAGATGCTCGGTGTCTTCTCATGCTGTTTGTCGGTTAATTAACCTGCCCGGATTTCACGTGATTAAATGGAATATCGACTGATGTTCTGGCAAAATTTCGGCTGCTTGCTTTTGAGCAAAATTAACCACAGAGAGCCACTATTACTCCCTTCTTTCCCCGCGATTCGCTATACAGGTGCAATGATGTCGTTCAACAGCTTTCCTGACCCCAAATTGATTGCTCAATTATCTGCAAAGATGCTGATTGAAATTGGTGCAATCAACTTCCGTCCGAATGATCCCTTTCAATTAACGTCAGGAAAAATCAGCCCTGTGTATATCGATTGCAGGAAGATTATTTCATTTCCACGTGTGAGATCGACGTTGATGGATTTCGGTGCCTCGACAATCCTCCGTAATATAGGCTTTGAATCTATCGATGGCATTGCCGGCGGAGAAACAGCCGGAATCCCTTTTGCCGCCTGGCTTGCAGAGCGTTTGTCTTTACCCATGCAGTACGTTCGAAAAAAACCGAAGGGCTTTGGGCGTGATGCGCAGATCGAGGGTGATCTGAAGGAAGGCTCGAGAGTTCTATTGGTTGAGGATCTGACCACAGATGGTGGCAGCAAAATCAAATTCTGTCAGGCCCTCCGTGACGCTGGTGCTACGGTTAGTGACACATTCGTGATCTTTTTTTATGACATATTTCCAGATACACGAAAAAATCTGGGTGAAATTGGTATTAATCTACACCACTTGACTACCTGGTGGGATGTGCTGGAAGTCTGCAAGAATGAAAACCTTATGGAGGCCAAGGCTATTGCAGAAATTGAGTCTTTTCTGCACTCCCCGGTTGAGTGGTCAACTGCACATGGTGGTGTAGAAAGCTAATTAGAATAATCTCTTAACTGTTTGACTATAAACAAATTTTGTCTGGATATTTTAAAGACCGTTGAGGCTGTAATCGTGAACGTAGTTAATTTCCCCCTGAAAGCCCAATAGGTAGAGTGCCAGTCGATCATCTGCATAATGAGCGAAAACCTTAAGCATCATTTTGTCATCTGTGGCGAAATCCGACCGGTATTGGCCGAATACGCCAGCGGCAGTCAGTTTGCCATTTTTAAGGGTGACACCATTCTGTTTGTTAATGAAATCACGCCCTGACTGCTTTAACAGTGATGTAACATTTTTCCCGGTGAAAGCTTTAGGCAATAAGCCTGGACAGGTCATGTTGGCACAGTTCAAGCCGAAGTGAATGGTATGATCTTTCCATATCGGTCGAAGAATACGGTTCTCTATGTCATTGAGACTTAATGGGTTGTCGGCAACCTGAATAAGCGGTTTCGTCAATAAGCTGCTTCCAGCCATTTTGTTGCCGATATCCCTGATGCTTTTTATTGGGTAGTTTTCTGAAATAAGTTTGACGGTCAATGCATTGTAGAGATTTAGCCAATAGGCTTTCTGCTCATCCCGACTGTAGTCTCGCGGGTCAATTTTTGCCAGATAGGCAATATAGTCCGAGAGGCGTTTTTGTTCATTTTTATCCACAGAGCCATACCGAAAACGATTAACACCCTGCCCTGTGTTCACGACATGCGTACTGAGTAGCTCATTCCACTGTCGGTGATTAACAGTGTCCCGGTTAGACTCATTGCTCTTTGCCCAGAACATCGGCGATTGCCCTGATTCTGCAGTGACTGCTGACGATGCGCCCAATAATCCTGTCATCAGTGCGATTATCAGTGGATGCTTTAGCTTCATCATTGCTTCCCGTTTGAGTTATGGCGTTGTCATGGTGCTTTGATACCATGAAGATCCTTATCATACAATATACGTTCGTTTACCTGTGAATTGCATCTACATGAAACACTTGAATGCGTCTCAAATATTGGCCATAGATAAAAATCACATTTGGCATCCCTATTCGTCTTTTATGGATCCTGCACCGGTTTATCCTGTGGCCAGCGCTGATGGTGTCAGGCTATATCTGGCTGATGGCCGGGCATTAATCGATGGCATGTCATCCTGGTGGTGTACCATCCACGGCTACAACCACCCTGCCCTCAATGCAGCCATAACCGCCCAGATGAGTAAAATGTCTCACGTAATGTTTGGTGGCATTACTCATGAGCCCGCAGTGAGACTCGCACAGACACTGGCTGAAATCACCCCTCCTGGGCTGGATAAGGTTTTTTTATCGGACTCAGGTTCTGTCAGTATAGAAGTAGCCATGAAAATGGCCCTCCAATATTGGCAGTCACAGGGAGAAAAAGGGAAATCGCGCTTTTTGAGTCTCAAACGCGGTTATCACGGTGATACCTTTGGTGCCATGTCAGTTTGTGATCCCGTTACAGGTATGCACCACCTGTTCCGCGATGTTCTGACACCGCAGTTTTTTTCTGAGTCCCCCCAGTGCGGCTTCTATGACGCCTGGAGTGAGGATTTCATCCTTGATTTTAAACAAACCATCACTGCCCATGCAGATGAAATTGCTGCTGTAATACTGGAGCCAGTGGTTCAGGGTGCCGGGGGTATGCGCTTTTATTCGCCGATGTTTCTGAAGCGTGTTCGCGAATTGTGTGATCAGCATGATGTATTGTTAATTATTGACGAAATAGCGACGGGATTTGGTCGCACCGGAAAGCTTTTCGCCACTGAATGGGCCGGGATCTCACCGGATATTTTGTGTCTGGGCAAGGCGCTCACGGGTGGCTACATGACGCTCGCTGCTACATTGTGTACGGAGAAGGTCAGCAACGGTATTTGTCTTGGAGAAGCGGGTGTATTCATGCACGGCCCAACATTTATGGGGAATCCTCTGGCCTGCGCTGTGGCGAATGCCAGTATTGAGCTGCTGCTTAGCTCAGACTGGTCGACTTGCGTTAAGGATATCGAGCAGCAGTTGGCTGCAGAGCTGGCACCAGCCAAAGACTACAGTCATGTGGAAGACGTGCGAGTGCTTGGGGCTATCGGTGTCATCGAGATGAAGAATTCCGTCAACCTACCAATCATTCAGAAACAATTTGTCGATCAGGGTGTTTGGGTGCGACCTTTTGGAAAGCTTGTGTATGTCATGCCCCCCTACATTATCAGCAAAACCGACTTATCCTTCTTAACCAGTGTGTTGGTTGACGTTGTAAAAGATGCTGCGCAATGAGTACGTAGGGGTTTCACTAAAACCCCTCAGGACAGCGCATGCAGGCCTACCGCCCGGTTAAGTTTGGCCATAAATGGGACGCTCACCGCCCTCGCCTTCTCTGCCCCTTCACTGAGCATCTTCTCGATGTGAGAAGGGTTTTCGAGCAATTCGTTATAGCGCTCCCGTGGCTCCCGCAGTTCCGCTTCGATCAACTCAAACAGTTGTTTTTTGGCCTCGCCCCAGGCGATACCGTTTTCAAATTCACGGCGCATTGCGTCGGTTTGCTCTTTGCTGGCGAATGCCCGCCATATCTGAAACACAGTGGAGGTGTCCGGGTCTTTGGGTTCGCCGGGTTCCAACAGGTTGGTCTTGATTTTGTTGATGTGTTTCCTGAGTTGTTTTTCAGGCAGAAACAGGGGAATGGTATTGCCGTAGCTTTTACTCATTTTCCGACCATCCAGCCCTTGTAATACGGCCACATGGTCATCGACCACGGCTTCCGGCAAGGTGAAGTGCTCGCCGTATACATGGTTAAAACGCTGTGCGATATCCCGGGCCATCTCGATATGCTGAATCTGGTCCCGGCCCACTGGCACTCTAGTGGCGTTGAACATCAGGATGTCGGCAGCCATGAGTACCGGATAGGAAAAAAGGCCCATGGTAATACCATAATCCTGGTCCTCCCCAGCTTCCTGGTTTTTTTGAACAGAATCCTTGTAGGCATGGGCGCGGTTCATTAGTCCCTTCGCGGCAACACAGCTCAGAAACCACATTAGCTGGGTAATTTCGGGAACGTCTGACTGTCGATAAAATACAACATTGTCAGTATTGAGTCCCAGAGCCAACCATGTGGCAGCAATCTCCCTGCTCGATTGGTGAACCATGGCGGGATCCTGGCATTTGATCAAGGCATGATAATCAGCGAGAAAATAGTAGGCATTGATGTCAGGTTTCTGGCTGGCCTCAATGGCTGGCCGAATCGCGCCCACGTAGTTGCCCAGGTGCGGCGTTCCTGTGGTAGTAATGCCCGTTAAAATAGTACTGGTTTCAACGGTTGAAGCTGGATGCTGACTCATGATTAGATTCTTTGGTCCGGTCCTGATTGTGGTCCACATCATACGGATTTCAGGGTTTGAATAAAGCCTGTATTCAGGTCTCCTGAATCGTCAGTGTTGATTGATGGTTATAGAACCCCCGTAGCGCCCGGTATAAATTGAATGCGTCATCCGCGCCAGCCATTTCTCGGATAGAGTGCATCGCAAACGTGGGCACACCGACATCCAATGTTTGAACGCCAATCATCGCAGCAGTGATTGGCCCGATGGTGCTCCCGCAACTCAAATCAGTGCGGTTAACAAATGTCTGTACTGCCACGCCCTCCTTTTCACAGAGGTGACGAAACATCGCGGCGCTAATGCTATTGGTGGCATAACGCTGGTTGGCATTTACCTTGATGACCGGCCCTTCGTTTAGGCGTGGGCCATGATTGCTGTCGTGACGATCCGCGAAGTTTGGGTGAATGCCGTGGGCATTGTCTGCGGACACCAGTAATGACTGACGCATTACTCGAGTAAGCAACCCCGGATCCGGGTAAAGACGTTGCAACACCGATTGCAGCATCGGGCCGTTTGCACCGCAGGCGGAGGTGCTGCCGACCTCTTCGTGGTCGTTACAAACCAGCATGCAGGAAACCTGATGGCCAGCTTCCAGAAGCGCCTGAACACCGGTAAAACAACTCAACAAGTTATCCAGCCTGGCGCCGGAGATAAACTCACTCTGCATACCGGTCAGGGCCGGCTTCTGACAATCATAGAGATACAGTTCGTGATCGAGAATTCTGGCTTTTTCCGGTAAATCACCCGATGAGGAGAGTTCTTTTGCCAGGAATTCGAAGAAATCTGTCACCGATTTGTCCGGATCCCTGAATAACAGGGGTGGAAGGTCCGTTTGTGGATTCACCTTGCGCTCATTGTTCGCATCCCGGTCCAGATGTATAGCGAGGCTAGGGATGACTGCCACAGGTCTTTTCAGGTCGATCAGTGTCTGGTCTAACGAGCCCTCTCCGCTATCGAATACCAGGCGCCCGGCTATACTAAGATCACGGTCAAACCAGGGATTCAGAAGTGCACCACCGTAAACTTCGACACCCAATTGAAAATAGCCCTGACGATTCAGTTCCGGTTTTGGTTTCACTTTAAGGCAGGGACTGTCCGTGTGGGCGCCCACCAGGCGTATCCCTGACTCCAGAGCGGACTGGTGTCCTGCGATAAAGGCGATAAGGGACGAGCCATTGCGAACGGTGTAGTAGCGGCCGCCCGGTTGTATATCCCAATCAGTTTCTTCCGGGAGCCGGGTAAATCCGCCAGCTTCCAATATTTCGCGCATATTTTTTACGGCGTGAAACGGCGTCGGAGATTGATGAATAAAATCCAGCAACTGCTGGTTATAGGGTTGCTTGTTCATAATGGACTAACTACTAACCTCATTTTCTGCGTTTTCAAGCCTGGCCAGCAGGCTCGATGTGTCCCATTGCCCGCCACCCATTAACTGGACTTCCCGGTAAAATTTACTGATCAGTTTCGTGGCGGGAAGGTTACTACCATTGCGCTGAGCTTCTTCCAACACAATAGCCAGATCTTTACACATCCAGTCCACTGCAAAACCGTGATTGTACTCACCCGCCAACATGGTTTGATAGCGGTTTTCCATTTGCCAGGATTGTGCAGCCCCCTTGGAGATGACCTCAATGACCTGGTTGGGATCAAGCCCTGCCTGACGGGCAAAAAACAGCCCTTCGGCAAGTGATTCAATGACACCCGCCACACAGATCTGGTTCGCCATTTTACAAAGCTGTCCGGACCCAACGGGGCCCAACAGGGATACCTTGCTGGCATAATGACTGATAATGGGTGTTGCCTGCTGAAAATCTGCTTCCTCACCACCCACCATGACTGTCAGGGAGCCGCCCTCAGCCCCCTGCTGTCCACCGGATACCGGGGCATCCATATAAGCCATTTTGTGCCTGCTGGCCTCTTTGGCGAGCTCTCGGCTGACTTTGGCTGATACGGTGGTGTGATCAACAAAAAGTGTCCCCTGAGAAGCCCCATTAAAACCACCCGAGTCACCCAGCAGAACCTCCTGCAAAGACTCATCATTACCTACGCAGGTAAAGACAATATCGGCTTTTTCTACAGCTGCTGCTGGTGTTGGTGCTGAAAAACCGACGTACTCCTCCAGCCATCGAGCTGTTTTTTGTTGTGTACGGTTATAAATACAAACCGAAAAGCCAGCCTTGCTTAAGTGGCCCGCCATCGGGAAACCCATGGTGCCGAGACCAATAAAAGCAATTTTTTTCATAGGCGATGCCTCCGGTACGAGCTTAGCTGTTAACAAGAATGGCGATCAGCAAGGCACCCAATAACAGTCGGTAAATAACAAAAGGCATCATCCCAATCCGGGTGATCCAGATAAGAAATACACGGATACAGAGGTAGGCTGCGATGCATGAGAGCACTGCGCCAAGCACAATATCACTCCATGGAACCTGTGGTAGTTGCATCAGTTGAGCACACTTATAACCACCACTGAGAATAATGACGGGAATTGCCATCAGGAAAGAAAAACGGGCGGCCGATTCCCGCGTAAAACCCAGGGCCAGCGCTGCCGTCATGGTAATCCCTGATCTCGATGTGCCGGGAATCAGGGCCAATGCCTGCGCCAACCCGATGAAAAGTGCTGAGCGCCAAGTGATTTGATGAAGCGTTTTTACGCGGCGTCCCCAGAAATCAGACATTCCCAGGAGCAAACCAAACAGGATGGTTGTCGAAGCAATCACTGCAATTGAGCGCAGCTGGCTTTCAATAAAATCACCCAGTAGCAAACCCGCCAGACCAGCGGGAATGGTTGCGAGGATAAGCAGCCAGCCCAGTCGGCTCTCTGGCGTGGCTTTGCCGCCAGTCACGCTCTGGCACCAATGCACCACCACCTGCTGAACGTCATGGCGAAAGTACCAGAGTACAGCGGTCAGGGAGCCGACATGGACGGCGACATCAAATGCCAACCCCTGGTCTGTCCAGCCCAGTATGGCTGAAGGCAAAATAAGATGAGCTGAGCTTGAAATGGGCAAAAATTCGGTCAGTCCCTGAATAATAGCCAGAAAAAAAATCTGCAAATTATCCACGTCTCTAGGTTCCTGTTCCGCTTATAGAGTTATTTTCACGTAGGCGTTTTCGTTTTTGCCAGGAAACTTTATCTCTGAGATAGAGCGGCTGTACTTCATCTATAGCCATTAGAACACCGTTCTCAATTTTCGGCATGGCAATAGTCAGCACGTCCCGAGCATCGGGCAATAGGGCCGATGCCTCTATGGTGGGATCGAAATCGATGCGTTCGGCGTAGTGCCAGCCGTCACCCATCACTGCCAGAGGCAATTCACTGTAAGGAAGTATTATTGTTTCAGGAGAGGAAAGGCTATCCGGCATCAGGCGAGTTAACTCGGCGCCATTCCATTCAAATGCCGACCAGTAAACCTCATCCATTCGGGCATCAAACATCGGCAAAAGCCGATAATTGTCCTTTATTAACAACTTTCTACAGGCAGTATGAGCCAGGGTTTCCAGGCTGGACACAGGCAATACAGGAAGATCACCACCAAGGGCCAGACCCTGTATGACACTGAAGCCAATTCGAATGCCCGTGAATGAGCCGGGCCCGCGGGTAAATGCGAGCGCATCAAGTTCGGTTAATTTTACTCCCGCCTCTGACAGCAGGTCATTTACCATTGGTAACAACAGTCGGGTGTGTTCCCGGCTCGCAAGCTGAAAACGACCGCTTACATCCTCCCCTAGCGACAGCGCTACAGAACATGCCTGAGTCGTCGTATCAATGGCCAAGACCTTTTTCACAGCAAACAATCCCCCTTTAAAGCGGGGGAGATTGTAACCTGTTTGGTTTGAAGAGCGGAGTTTGCTTGGGGACGGTTTAGACCATCGGGTATGAGTAACTAATCCGCCGATGTATCCGGTTTGTTAGTTACCGGTGAGCTGGTGGGCCCAGCCGTACTCTTCTTTGCCGTGGATATTGCCCGTGTAGTTGGTTTTTTTGGCGATGTCGAGGTTTTGGAGCGCTTGGATTGGGCAACAGTGGACCCTTTCGTGGCGGGCTTTCTGCCGGGAGTTTTTGCCTTGTTTGCGACATTGGTTGCGGGCTGATTAGTTGTGGTTTTAGCCCTGGATGGTTTTTTTGCTGTTGTTGCCGTTGCAGGGGGGCGGCCGGGACCTCGCCTGGATTTTGCTGGGCTGGCTTTTGCAGTGCGAGCGGTTGACTTTACTGCCGAGCTCTTTGGTGGACGACCGGGGCCGCGTGTAGAAACCGTTTTTGTGGCAGTCTCCTTGCGAGAATTGATTTTTTGTTCAGCATTCTTGATGACAGCAGTAGCCTGCTTGTGCAGCCGTTTTTCAATGGCTTTGACTCGGGTCAAAGCATTCTTTTCGACTCTCTTGACCTGTCTGGCAATGGTGCTGGTACGTTTTTTGAGCCAGGACTTTTTATAACGAGCTACTGCTCTCTCTAGATCGTTTGCAGTTTTCTGTTCAAGTTTTTTTTCGGTTGCGATAACGCGGGCTCTGGCTTTCTCTTCTGCCTCTGTCACTTGAGACAGAATTTTTGCCGCCCTGAGTTCGGCTTTTGCCAGTGTATTTTTTGATATGAGGTTGTTAAGTTTACTAATATTTGTTCTGACCTCCTGAGCACGTTTTTTGAGTAACGCCTGAGAGGCTTTAGTTGTATTTCCAGTGACCCTGTTTTTTGCAGCGGTTAACTTTTGTTTTGCGTCAGCAACTTTTTTCTTCTGTGCATTCACTTCCCTCTCGGTCCGTGCCAGAGCGACAGCTGTTTTATCGATTATTGAAGATGTAGTTTTTCTAGCGGAAACAGGTACAGTCTTTTTTTCAGATGATTTGACTGTACGCTTTTGGGGAGCTTTAGCCATTGTGTTTCTCCTTGGTATTGGAAGAGATACATTTTTACTCGGAACACAGAAGATGATTAAAGTTTATTCAAAAAATGGAATATTTCCACTTTATAACAGAGAAATTATTATTTTCATTATAAAGTGTGAAAATAATTGTGAAATTTAGTGGATCAATGCCAGTTTTTTTGCGGTCATTTCAGCGAGTGCATTAATAAATAACGGCGTATTATTGACACAGGGAATGTAATGATATTTCTCCCCTCCCTGTTCAATAAACAGTTCACGGTAGCCCATATTCAGTTCTTCAAGGGTTTCGAGACAATCTGCAGTAAATGCAGGACTGACAATATCTACAGACCTGATGCCCTCCTCGATCCATTGCTTAAGTTTGTCATCGGTATAGGGCTGAAGCCATTTTTTTGGGCCAAACCTTGACTGATAGCTCATCGACCATTCAGAAGATGCAAGCCCAAGAGCACTGGCAATGGCATGAGCGGTTGCCCGACAATGTTCGCTGTAGGGGTCACCTTTATCGACGTAATCCTGAGGGATTCCATGAAAAGACATCAAAAGTTTTTCATTGCGTCCATGCTCAGCCCAATAGGCTTTAATCGTTTCGGCGATTGACTGGATATAGCCAATATCATCGTGATAGGACTTTATGACGGTCATGTCCGGAACATTGCGGCTTCGCTGGATGATCTTTGCCACCTGATCGTAGATTGCCCCTGATGTTGATCCCGAGTATTGAGGATACATAGGGATAATTAAAAATTTTTCGATACCTTTTTCTTCGAGACGCCGAATGGTTTCATCCAGAGCTGGTTTCCCATAGGTCATGGCTTCCGCAACGGCAGGTGCTTTCTCACCGTAACGGTCTGTCAATACCTCCTGCAAGTCGGCAACCTGCCGACCGCTGATGACCCGCAAGGGGGAGCCATCTTCCCACCATATTTCACGGTAAGCATGGGCAACCCTTTTGGCTCGCAAGGGGATTATCACCAGCCTCAATAGAAACCACCAGATCAGTCTGGGAACTTCAACCACTCGAGGATCAGATAGAAATGCCCTGAGGAAACGGGCTATTGAGCTAGGTGTCGGTTCATCCGGTGTACCCAGATTAACCAGAATGACAGACGTTTTATTCATCGGACTCCAGACTTGTAACTGGCAAAAAAATGGGCTCAATAAGAGCCCATTCTGCATCAGTTGTCGGCCTCAGGCTAGCGCTTCTTCAAGGCGTGCTTCAACTTCAGGGAGCTTCCCAACCCCATTGACACGCGCGTAGGAAGGCGCCTTCTCCGGCTGCGTCCTGGCCAGATCCTTATAGAAACCTACCAGAGGCTGAGTCTGCTCGTGGTAGACAGAAAGACGGTTGCGAACAGTATCTTCCTTATCATCTTCACGCTGTACAAGCGGTTCACCGGTAATATCGTCCAGCCCCTCTTTTTGCGGCGGGTTATGTGCCACATGATAAACACGGCCAGATCCTTCATGAACACGCCGTCCACTCAGGCGCGAAACAATTTCTTCGTCTTCAACATGGATTTCAATGACTTTATCGATGGCCACACCTTCGTTTAACAAAGCCTCAGCCTGTGGGATTGTTCTAGGAAATCCGTCAAAAAGAAATCCGTTGACACAATCGGGCTCTTGAATGCGTTCTTTTACCAATGCGATGATCAGGTCATCGGAAACCAGCCCGCCAGAAGCCATAATATCTTTAGCTTTGAGACCGAGCTCCGAGCCCGCTTTTACTGCTGCCCGCAACATGTCGCCCGTGGATATTTGGGGGATCCCAAATTTTTCAGTTATGTATTTGGCCTGTGTACCCTTACCGGCACCCGGTGGGCCCAATAAAATAATTCGCATTCGTGATCTCCGATTATCTGGGGTTGAGTTTTTAGAGTGATTAGTCAATTACCCAAACTCGCAATTGAGGGCGCAAACATTACACAGAAACGACCATAACCACAAGCTAGACGGCGCTGTTACGGGTGTTTGGACACAACTGAAAACTTGGCTTCTGTCCATAAATCGTCGAGTTGTTCCATGGACATATCGACCATCGTTTTACCCCGATGATGCAAGCTTTGCTCGATGTGATTGATACGCTGCTCAAATTTCGCCGATGACCTCCGAAGAGCGCTTTCAGCGTCAACTTTCAGGTGACGACAGAGGTTGACTACTGTAAACAACACATCGCCAAGCTCTTCTTCAATGGCGTCCGCTTCTCCCCCTGTGATTGCCTCATTGAGCTCATGGGTCTCTTCATGGATTTTTTCCAGAACGCCCTGTATATCTGGCCAATCAAAACCGTGGCTGGCAGCTCTCTTTCGCAATTTTGTCGCGCGAGTCAAGGCAGGTAAACCCAGGGGAATATCGTCAAGGATCGATGCCTGGCCCTTGTCTCTTCTCTCGCCTTGCTTGATGGACTCCCAGTTATCTTTGATGGATTGCTCATTGGGCTCTGCTCCTCCCGGTTGACGCTCACTGGTCAGCGTCCCTTCAGGGAAAACATGGGGATGGCGGGAAATGAGCTTTTTCACTAATAGTGAAACGACCTCCTCAAAATCGAACAGATTTCGTTCTTTCCCCAACTGGGAGTAGAAAATGACCTGGAACAGTAAATCACCTGACTCCTCTTTGAGCTGGCCGTAATCCCCA
>CATLZI010000040.1 GCA_950063125.1 uncultured Porticoccus sp.
CCAGTCCCGAGCTTCGCCGGGGGTGTTCCAGATTTCCGACAGGCGCGTGGCCGATGCCGCCGGTACCGGGCTGGTGTCAGTCACGGCGCGATTCATATTGATGTTGTAACCGGCCTCGACGATATCGCCAGTGAACTCCAGCACCGGTTGCCCGCTGCCACCTGCCTGCCCGCCGATCCAGGGCACACCGTTATCGCCGTTAGAGGATTCCACCGTGTCTTTGGCGGTGACGGCATCATTGCCGCCTATACCCATTTGCACCTTCCAGTCGTTGCCTTTGGATAGAGTGATCAGATCGGCGTAGGGGTTCTTGCCCTGGGCAATCTCGGCCTCCATCTGCTCGCAGGATTTGGTGGCCAGCTGCATGGTTTCTTCGGCCTTGATCAGGGCATTCTGGAAGAGATCGTACAGGCCGGGGTTGGCTCGCTGCAGAATGAGTGCGGGTAACGACGCTATGGCGCTGGTGGCCGCTGCCGTCATGGCGTTCATCATGTTGTCGACGCCGGAGCCGATGTCGTTCAGGGTATTGGTGACCGCCGCCACCGGATCGAACTTGCCGCAGCTGTAACCGAGTCCCAGTTGGGCAGAGCCTCCCAACGTCGTGGAGACCACAGCGGGATTGGCCGGTACCGAGACCGGTTCAGCGCCACCGATCTCGTAATACCACAGCCCATCTTCCGTGGGCGCCTGAGCGGCATAACTGCCGGGGCCAATGGCGACGGCCAAAGCGATCAGCAGACAGTGAATAGGGTTGTGTTTGATCATGGCGGGTAATCGATCCAGTTGATGTCGAACAGAAAAAACTGACCTTCTTTTTCACAGCACTGATAAGGCCTCCACAGGTTCCAGGCGTAATCACCCTCCTCGTCCACGCGGCCACCACCCCACCCAGTGGCACTGGCGAGATCGTTGGTGCCAAAAACAGCGCAGCTTGATTCTGCTTTGGGGAGCAACATCTGCCACTCACCGGTGGCGGGATCGTCTTCAAACAATGGACCCGGCGACCAAATCCGCTGGTCGGAGCTGGAAGACGGTTCTATCTGGTCGTAAATGTGCGGTTGGCCATCCCGAGTGACAATATCCCCGGCTCGTTGCGCGTTGATCGCCGCGGCCTTGGGCTCCTCTGCCTGTGTGGTCCAGCCTATTCTGGGGTAGACACCACCCCAGGTCTGCAGAGGCCAGGTGCCGATTTCCCGCATGCCGGGTATCAGACTCGCTGGATAGAACATCTCCGGGATTTCCATACGCCAGGAGAGCGCATCCAGGCTCGACATAAAATAGGGATAAAAGGAGGTGGTTTCCGATTCACACAAATAGCCGGTACCCGCCAGGACACCCGACAGCGAACCTAAAGGGTGACCGATGACATCGGTCTCCCGAAAGATCAGATTGCGGTGATCCTTGTTGCCCTGCCCACCTTCCGTTCGATTCCCGGCGCTCTCGATGGGCACGGCCAGCAAGCTGCCGAGCAGTCCTGTCGCGGCGGAACTTTGGGCGGCGCCAAGAATGCCACGGATCTCTGTCCAGGGATTGCTACCGAGTTCGTTGTAACTGCTCACCACCGCATCCGGCTGGTAATGACCGACTTTGATGGAGGTCTCGACATCGCATTCGTAGATGGAACAGCGTAGCCAAAAACACATTCCCACCGGCATCCAGCGCATGCAGCTGAGTGATGCACTGGTGGTCTGGGAGACAATCTCCGTGGTGGAGATGGTTCCAGCATGGCTCATAAGGGGCGCCCACATCAGCAGGATGAATCCACAACGGCGGATAGCGCGCATCATGGTCGAGCCTCCCCGGCCTGCCACTGCCGATACCGTTGGGTTGCCGCTCGAACATCGGTAATACCGTAAACCACCGCATTGCCATCGAAGACAATAGCCGGGTAGCGATCAATGCCGTACTGCATCGCCTGCACCAAACCGTTAGCGGCGTTTTCCAGTTCATGGCTGAGTTTATTGTCCATACGCTGAAAGCGATGGAGGGCTGTCTGTTTTGCGGTTTCGGGATCCGCTGGCAAGTCTTTGGAAAGTTCTTGCTGAAGTCGGTCAATGCGGTCTATGTAGTACACAGTTATACCGTCCGCACCATTCCCGACCGAGTTCATAGAATCGGTAAATACCTCGATCGCACCTGGGGGTTTGTCAGCCAAAACCGGCTCACAGAGCGCCCCTGTTAGAACGATCGAAAGAATGAGATGAGCTCTTGGACTATTCACTGGCGGCCATCCAGATCCACATACCTTTGACAGAGCATTCATGCTGAAGGATTGACTGTGGGGGATAAACGGAAAATCCAGACACGAAGCGTTGATGTTTCTGGCCGACCGGAAGCGACATTCCTATAATGGCGGAACATTCATAACGGAAAAGATACGGGAATGGATTTCAGCCCCATCATCCAACAGGTCTACGGCGCGCTGTGGTACCTCATACCTCTCGCCATCCTGGCAGGTATTCTCAAATCACCCTGGTTCAAAGGCATTACCGGTGAGTTTCTGGTGAATACGGCCGCACGGCTGTTTCTTGCAAAGGACGAATACC
The DNA here is from genome assembly GCA_950063125.1 of uncultured Porticoccus sp. GTDB lineage: Bacteria > Pseudomonadota > Gammaproteobacteria > Pseudomonadales > Porticoccaceae > Porticoccus. The sequence goes on from CATLZI010000040.1 coordinate 2,547, forward strand.
ACCTGATCAAGGATGTGACATTACAAACCGATGATGGCAGCACACAGATCGACCACATTATTGTGTCGCGCTACGGCGTGTTCGTAATTGAAACCAAAAATATGAAGGGCTGGATATTCGGCTCGGCCAACCAGAAAACCTGGACCCAGAAAATCTACAAACACACCCATAAATTTCAGAACCCACTGCACCAGAACTATAAGCACGTCAAAACCCTGGAAGCCCTGCTGGATATTCCGGCTTCCGCGATTCACTCGCTGGTGGTGTTTGTCGGTGATTCGACGTTCAAGACGGAGTTGCCCGAGAATGTGGTTTATGCCGGTGGGTATATTCGGTATATCAAAGCGCGGCGCGAAGTGATCCTCAGCCAGGCAGCCGTGGAGACTGTGACGGCACAAATCAAACAGCTGAGATTACAGCGGGGGTTTACCACCAACCGACAGCACGTCAACCATCTGCGCCAGAAGAAGGCTCCATCACCGCCAGCCGCCCCCGCAGTCGTGCCGCCAGTCAGAGCGTCAACGACGCCCCAAAGTCGAAAACAGTGCCCAAAGTGTGGCGGTACGATGGTACTAAGAACGGCCAGAAAGGGACAAAACGCGGGCAATCAATTTTGGGGATGCGCAACCTATCCGGCCTGCCGTGGAGTCGTGAAACACCCCTGACATCAGTAAAACTGCTACGCACGAGACTGTTCGATACGCTTGGCGATCTCGTAAACCGCCTCCAGCTCCGAGCAGTTCTTCTCACGCATAATCGCTGCACGTTCAGCCTTCTCATGCTTTTCGGTCATGGCCAGGGCGAGCGATAAGGCTGGCGGTACGTTGCGGAACAGCGCTTCGACCTTGTCGGCCAGGACGACTCCTTCCACGTATTTTCCCGGCTCCTTGCGGGCAGACAACAGCAGGTTGCGCTGTTCGTCATTGAGATCCTTGAAGCGGGCGATCTGCTCCACCTCCTCTTTCGGCATGACCAGGCACAGCCACCACTCCATCATGTTGAGCATCTTGCGGCTGGCATCCGGGAAGTCTTCCAGATTCTGGGTGGCAATCCAGAACCAGGCACCGAGCTTGCGCCACATCTTGGTGATCTTGACCACGTAGCGCGCCAGCAAGGGATTGGTAGTAATGATATGGCCTTCGTCAGTCACCACCAGCGTGGGTCGATCGTCGTGTTGATGACGTTCCACCAGGTCATTGATGTGACTCATCATGGACAGATAGGCAACGGTGAGCTGATCCTCGTAGCCTTCCCGGGCCAGCATCCCCATTTCGAGGATGGTGACATCGGCTTCTGGCCAGGACTGCCCCGGACGGTTGAAGAAGTGGCCCGCCAGGCCCGAACAGAACAGCGCCATACCGTCCCCCATCTCCAGGGCTCGATTACGCCGGTGTTCGGGCAATTCCCTGTTGGTGGCGATGGTCTGGAAGGCGTTGACCACATCCTGGGTAATCACCTGGGTTCGACTGGTCTCTTTCACGGTTTTTGCGGCAAGGAATATGGCATTACGGATCAGCAGTCGGTCGGCCCGGGTCAATCTCGCGTCTTCGCGTTCATCGCCACCGGTAATCATGATCCGTGCAGCGATCTCCATTTCGCCGAGAATATCGCGACCGGCCCCTTCCTCCTCGATCTCATCATCTTCGTCTAACGTCTCCTCCATTGTGGATTCATCGACACTAAGCGGATTAAACGCATGGCGCCGATCCAGCAGTCGAAGCGCATCGGCAAAGGGCGGCAGGCTGACATCGACATTGGGGTTCAGGGTGATCTGGTTCACTGACAGACCGTGATGCGCAAAATGCTGCCCCAGCAACGAAAACGAAGCCCCGGCCTCGATGATAAAAATCCGTGGCCGGTGTCGTGCCATCATCTGCTGCAACAGATACACCAGCAGTGCTGACTTACCCGCCCCCGTCGGCCCGAGGATCAGCATGTGGGCGTTCTTCTTGCGGTCATCCCGGTGCAGCGGATCGAAGACCAGCGGTTCGGCACCCCGGTTGTAGAACACCAGGCCGGGATGACCGGTGCCACGGGAACGGCCGTAGAACGGTACCAAATTGGCAATATGCCGGGAGAAGATCAGGCGCGAGCGTCGGCGGGATTTGTCCAGGTCGGCGTCGTAGGCCATGGGCAGGTTACGGATGTAACTGTCGAGCGACAGCAGGTCAGCTTCCTGGGCAATGGGCTGCAGACCATTGGGCAAAAGCAGCGCGTGGAGACGATTCAAATTGTTCCGTAGCGCCTTTTGATTATCTCCGCGCACATAGAAGGCCATGCTCACGGGATACAGCTTGTTGCCCTGCGCCATTTCCCGCTCCACTTGTTCCGCATCTTCCCGGGTGATCGACGCCTCAGCGGAATCGCCTACCGAAGCACGCTTGATCTGGGCAATGTGGTTGCGGGTGGTGTCTTGCGGCTTAAGGGTGAGTGTTATCGCCATAATGGTATGCTCAGGCAAACGATCGAACAGCGAATACACCTGATCCCCGGCCTGGCGCTCCGCCGTGAAGTGCCCGATGTCCGGGGCCCGCCGCAAGCTTTGTACGGTCACGACGGTGTGCGGCAGTTTATCGAAAATCCAGCTCGAGGTTGCCTCGTCGGAGTGTGGCATCGACAGGGTCAGCTGTTCGGAAAAGTCATAGCCGAAGGGTAAATTGTCATCACCCGGATAGGGTGCCAACTGCAGCATTGATTCTGGATTACCGTCTGCCAGCGGTGGATTGGGATTAAACCAGCTCAGCAACCACTGATAAAACGCCTGACCATTGACCCGTTGGGCGTTGATTCCGGCAGAGGTCAGTGAGGCGATCCATTTGGTGGCCACGTCATTGAGCGCCTCCTCCACTTCAACAGCGGGTGGCATTTTGCCGTTGCTTTTCAAACGGCGGTAGAGCACAACGCGGATCCGCCGTTGCTGCCCCTGCCAACGCGAACCGGTGACGGTGGTATCGTCAAACAACCCACCCGGTCGGGAAATCGCTTGCAGGTGCTTCGACATCACCGACTGGTAATGTTGAGAGTAATCCGATGCGCGCACCGTCGGCGACGGATAACTGGCCAACGACTCATTGAATTGGGTTAGCCTGGGCTCGTCCTGTACATAGATCTGTAATACCCAGGGTGCATCGTCGCGCTCGGGAATGGCCTCGTTGATTGCCGTTTGAATGGCGTCACGCAGCTGGGTCATAAAAGCTGGCGTCCTTGCCTCACAACCGACCGGCTGCACCTCGAACAGCGCGCCGAGGCTGACCCCATCCTCTAACAGAAAAGCTCTACTCTCGGGAATGTATTCCATCCAGGGCAGCAAATCGGTAAACGACGGCGGGCGGGTATAGTGTTGTTTGACCGCGGCAGTGGTTAAGGGCGAACCCTCGGGAAGGTTAGGTTTATGTTTTGGCATCAGGCGTTCCTACTGATCCAACGTCGAGTGATTGGCCGCTGCGGACGCTTCACCAGGCACTTCCCCCGGTAATGCGTACTCCACCTTTTCATAAAAGGGAAAGGTGGTGACATAACCCGGCACCGGGGTGCGCTCACTGCCCGACAGGTGGGGAAAGATATACATCACCAGCGTAGGATTCGGCAGACGAGGAAATACCGTGTCGATTTCATTAGCAGCCTCTCGCACAAAGCCCTGATAGTGGTCGATACCAGATTGCGGTAACGGTTGACCACCGATGACTCGCCGGTGGTCTGGCTTCTGAACATCCACCATGTGCTGATCGTAAATGGACTTCATGGTCGGGCCGTCCTGCGGTAGTACTGTCTCTTTAGTGCTGGCGCAGCCGACCATCAGGGCACTAGTCCAGACCAGAACCAGTGATAATCGTCGCTTGTTGGAAAAGATTGGTTTCATGATGAAGTTTCCTGCCGTTGGAATGGAAATCGATGGGGAGTTCATGATCAACGTGGATTGCCAGCTCGACACCGGCGGGCACGAAGACCGCATCGAAGCTCTGTGCCTGACGCTCCCGTAACCACTGGGCGACTTCGTCGCTACCGCCGCTCAGGGTTTTGCCCAGTACGTATTTACCGTTCTCACCGGAGACCACACTGGTGGCCGAGCCTGAATCATTGATCAGCGTTGTGGTTTCGGCCTGTGCTGCCGCTTCACCGGCGGCTTCGAGGGCCATCACACCTATGCGTTGTGTCAGGAATGCGGGAGCGTTGGTCTTGCGTTCGCCCGTGATACAGGGGATACCCCGCGCATCGGAGATCCAGCCCAGCGGTCTATCGCTGCTTCCACTGGAACCACCCCGTTGGTTGCCGCCACTGGACTTTTCATCAGAGGAAATGGTCTGAATGGTGCCGTCCTCGAACACGAAGGTCACCGATTCCAATTTCCCGGTCACACAGGAGAGCGTCCAGTCGCCAACAGCCGTTCCACTCCAGATCATGCCCTCAATACCGGGTATGCGCAGTCCATTGGCGGCCAGGTTTTCTTTACCGGTAATCACCTTGAACGGCATGGGGTCGCGCACCTGTCCCTGAATTGGCACCCTGCCCACCAAGGCGGTCATGCCAGTGGAGCCAATCAGGGTGGCATTGCGCGGCACGGTGTAGACCGGCAGAGCGGTATTGAGGGCTTCGGATCCTTTCGCTACCAGCGATTTCACTTCCGGACCGGCGCTATCTAACGCATTGCGGCTGCCGCGAGTGAAGCGGTTAAGCAACGTCTCCTTATCAGCATCAGGCGATGGCGCAAGCTCTAGGGGGCTGACCCACACCAGTGATTCCGCTTCCGACGCCGATGTTCTGACACCATCCAGGCCGAGCCCGACCGGAATATCAGAACCCGTGGAAGACCGCTGTGTCGATGATGTCCCAAAGCGGTTGGCCAGGGAATCCACCCTCGCCGTCAACGCGGCGATGGCCGACGTGGTTTCGCTTGGCGCGGCGTCCGTACGTTTTGCCTCCAAAGCTGTCTGCACTCTCGACAGCACGTTGTTTTCGATCTGCTTTCGGTCTTCGATCAAATCGCGGTTTTCCTGTTTGAGTGCGGTGTTATCCCGGCGCAAGGCGTTGAGCTCCGAAGTCATGGCGCTGACATTGGCCGTCAGTGTCTTGATGGTGTCTGCGGGTGTATCGGCATCCGGTTTCGGTGCCTGTGGCACGGCTTCCAACAGCTGAGCTTGCTCCTCATTCGGGGAGCAGGACTTCACCGCTACGAGCACCGCCATCAGCACAACGGAACCGGCGAGTATGGGCAATAAACGATTACTGGTGACCATCGACATGGGGTAGATTCCTATCCTCTCTCAAAGCGCCACATCAAAAGGCCGCATCAAAGCGCCGATCTGACACCAGATAGACGGCTGTGGTATCGGCCTCACTGCCAGCGGGTAACAGGCGATTGTGCTGAAAGGTTGCCGCCAGCCATGACCCGCGCAGTTCGCGTGGATCCAGCACGACGGGGCTTTGGGTACGATTGATCAGCTTGACGGCAGTGACGTACCGCAAACCCGCCTTCCAGGCAGCAACCGGCACGGCTTCGATCTTGCCGCCCACTACCAGATCGACCGGTTCGGGGTTCACGGGCATGGCAACCACACCCGGCTGATTGGGGATCAGTCGTGTTGGCGCATAGAGTTGTTGTGCGGCAAAACGGGTTAAGGCGGCATAACCCAAAGGCTGTGAGCGGTTGTCCGAGGTCGACTGATCGGCACCGGCGTCTTGCAGTGGCTTTTGTGGTGAGTTCTGCCGTGACTTTTGCGGTGATTGGAGCAGTACCTGCACATCCGGCAATGATCGACCGTCTGCTCCGGCTGGCGCCGCTGAAATATCGAGGACGTAGATCGGTCCGTCGGTTTCCGAGCGCACCATGACACGGGTGGGCTCAAAGGCTTGCCTGGCCAACAGGTATAGGGTGCCGTTGATGCTTTGGCTGCGCAGCAACGGTGTCAGTGACTGCGGCAGGCCGATGCTCACCGAATCCGGAAAATGCACAAGGCGCTCTTCACCAACGACCAATGGAATTGCGATGGGCGCTTTGTTCCAGACAACGCGTTCCGGAGTGCTCAATGCCGCGTCATCGACTTGTGCAAAGGACAGCAACGGGAAACAGAGACCGAGCAAAGCAATCAAACTCAATGACGCACAGAAATCACGAGGATTCATTGGGGGGATTCCTTATTGGTAATGGCGCCAGTCACGCTGGGTTCAGCCAGCTCGGCATCGGTTAATCGACGCGGGCCGTCACTGGCATAGCCATCGAGTGCCAGCCCCCAGGGATTGGCTTCCGGATCGATGGCCTGGCGCACTACGCGAATCGGGTAGCGAATCGTGGTTTGCTTGACGGTCATGCCTTTTACGGATTCCAGCAGATCCAGATCCAGCCAGACAATCCATACATCGGGCGACAACACATCGACGCGGCGCTCCTCGTAGCCGTGCCCTGGCACTTCATGGACACCGCGCACCCGGTAGGCCAACTCGCCGCGCCGGGCTTTGAGTTCCATATCGGCGATCAGGTCATTGCGGTAGCGCGGTGTCAGGTAGGGCGAGATCCGAAAAATTGCGCTGCCGTAATCCGTTGCGCCGTTTTCTGGCCAGCGATTGAGCTGCTGGAAAATGTAGAACGCAAAGGCATAGACATTGGCCGGAGGCACTTCTTCGGCCGCCAGAACAGCACCCGACCGCAGATCAGGTGGCACATAAACACGCAGCTGCTTGGGTGCCTGGCTCCAGCCGATCCAGAGCGCGAGAATGATCATCCCTTGCAAGCCAATCACGATCCACAGGGAGCGCAAATGGGACCGCACGTTATCGATTTCGAGTCGGTAGCGGCGCATAGTGCGTTCTCCCTATATCCCAGGAACCGCTGCGTAGTACCCAGGGCGTGCGATACAGCCCCATCGTCTGTAGACGGATACGCAGCCATTGCTGGTAATAGCCTTCAGGCCGCCCGCGTTTGATACGCTGAAACAGCGTCGCCAGAGTGACCACAGTGGCCACCACACCGACACCGGCGATACCAAAACCCATGGTGATGGCACCCAGCAGCCAGGCCAGTAACAGACTGAGGGGCAGCCATATCACAATGGCCAGCCCCACAATCATGCCCAGCTCAGAAGAAGAGCAGCCTTTAAAGATGGCGGGCTCGGCATTTAGCCGATCCGCCAGAATTTCATGGTCGTTGGACATTCGCGTCTCCTACGGCAAGTTGATATTGACGCTGGCTGTTAAATAACGCCGGCCGCTTCTGTGAGCAGATAACTGGCGAAGATCAGCACGATCGCGCCGACAATCCCCAGCACACCGACTTCAGCCCACTCCGCCTTGCCCTGGCGAGCTTCATTGAATTTCGCAAAGCCCAGATAGGCGATCCAGAGAAAACCCAGCACTGCGATGGCCAGGCCGAGCACCAAGCCACCATCCTTGATGTAGCCCTGAATCAAGCCGATCCAGTCACCCGCTGGCGGCGCCGTACTCGGCGCAACCGGTGTCGGCAACGCCGCCCAGAGCGGCAGTGGGAGTAGCACCGCGACCGCTGCCGATAGCGACTTGCTGATAACAACAGACTTTTTGCTAAAACCGCTTTTTGTATTTGATGTGCCCATAACAAATGTCCTCTTCTGTAACGCTGATAAAAAGGGGAACCATCCCCGCATCCCACTGCGCTGCATCGCCGTTTGCCCTTACCGGACTTTCTCGGTCTCAACTCAATCGACTCACCGCAAATAGAAACCCAAAACCATCAACACAATGCTTGCCCGCAGGGTGCTCCAGGTCAGATCAAATAGCGTGGCCTGCCCCTCCTGCCAGGCCCGAAAAGTGCCTAACACCACCCAAATCACCCAGACGAACGCCAACACCAAAACCATCGACGCGATGGCCGTCAACATGGTGGCCGGGGTAACACTGGAACCGGCTTGAAAAGCTGTTTGTTGTGCGGCGTTCATGACGAGACCTATCGACGGTAATCGCCGCGCAATGGCGGAAATGAACGAGGCTGAGCACGGGGAGAATCGATGTGTGACTGGATGCCGTACTTGATGTGCTTCAGGTCCTGACGCAGCCAGTCATAACGAAATCGGATACGGGAATCCTGCTCGGCGTTGGCCTCGGCACGCTTGATTAATGACTCGAGGGCATTGATCTCATGGATGACTTTGGCGAGCGCCTCGCGCTCGGCGTCTGCATTGGCAAAAGCCGCCGGCGTGACAACCAAGCCTATAATCAGAAAAGAAGGTAGCCAGAGATGGCGTTTCATGGCACTGCTGCTCCCGTGAGTTGTTACGGGGCATAGTGCGAGAATTAGCTGGGGAGAACGATGGGAAATCTATTCGGTGGGTGGGGTGGTTTTTGAAACGCTCTTTCAACACCAAGTTGCGTCGATAGTTTGAATCTGCATGCACAAGTGGACATACTAATCAAAGTCTATCGGTAATGCTTATATGCATCGCACTTATTGCAATAAAAGTACAATTTATTCTTCGTCAACACAATTTCTGATTTTATTTTTCTAGATAGACAATCTTTGCAAAATTCTCCACCACCTATTTTGTCGTAATATTCACCTGAATAGGAGTTCTCTGTGCCATTATCGACAGGAGAAAAAAAAGGCGCTGCGTTAATTCTATCAGCCCCCATAACAATAACTGTGCATCTTCTTTTTGCTCGTGTAATCGCGTTGTATAGTAAGCGGCGTTTGTATTCATCAGATGCATCTGAAAAAGCAAAAGTCCATAAAACAATAACATTATCGAACTCGCGATTCTTGGCTTGATGAATAGTCATTGCCTGGCGCACTATTTTATTACTACGCTGAAACCGTTTTTTGTTTTGAAAAGCATTATTGATAGCGGACTTCAGTTCATCTGTTGACAACTGAGATTGTCCAGCAATCCTTTTCCGCCTACCGATCCAGTTACACACATTTTTCCTAATGCTCTGATCTTCAATAGCCGAACAGCTAAGCAACGCGTCATCAATCGAGATATTTTCTTCATGCAGATCAAGAGAAGCCCAACATTCCTCAACGAGACGTTCTATTTTTCTTTGAAACCGTAAACTTGGATAAGGCCCAAAAGATGCTTGCTTCGTTTTTTCTTCACGCGTTTGCACTCTTTCTATTACCTGTTGAGATATATTATCAAGGCCAAGCGCAAGAACTGCCGTACTTCCTATTCCTGAAGCCATATGAAGAGCAAAACTAACATTCCACGACATAAGAGGAACCCTTGCCACCGGAACGAGTTTAAATTCTCCTACACTATAGTATTTTAGTTTTTTTCCTCTCTCTTGGAGCAAATCCTTAATGCTTTGACCTTCCCGAAGAGCATTTGCCACCATTAAAAGCCCTTGGTCATTTGTGCGCATCGCCTGTGTTAGCGATGTTGTTCTCATGTTGTTTGATAACCATTGAACAGATTCATTGCCATTA
>CATLZI010000041.1 GCA_950063125.1 uncultured Porticoccus sp.
GCGCCCCGCTACTGGCGGTAGGAAACCCAGGGCTGGGCTGAAGTGCCAGGGGTTTGCTTCTGCTGCGCAGAGCGGCCTGACCTCCTATTGCGCGAGTGCTTCCCCAGCGTTAGCTGGCAGACGGATTTCTTTTGCTCCGTTTTGGCGGCTTCGGTAATACAACCGTTCGGGTATGGCTCCATTTATCATGCAGGCAATCGCCGTTACGGTCCACTAGGCACCACAGATAGCCAATGCCGAACACGGCAAAGGATAGCGGTGCTAACGCCGTGCGTATCCAGCAGGCTAGCTTGGGGGGGGTGTCCTCATTTTCACCGATGAGCTGAATTCGCCAGGATTTCATGCCGAGGGTTTGTCCTGAACGACGCCAGCACCATACAAAAAACAGCGCACAAAAAAACCACCATCCCACCATAATTAATAATTGCAACGAGTTGTGTGGCGCCTGCATGGTGTCGTCACCGAATAGCCTGCGCAGCAATAACAGTAAAACCCCATACGCAAAACTGATGCCCAGTAGCAAAAAACTGTCATAAAGCATTGCCATCAGGCGTCTTGCCAGATTTGCGGAGGGGAGAATGGCGAGTGTGCGAGAGGTCAAGGGGCGCTTCACTTATGTCAGTTAGGGTCTTGGTGAGTCTATGATCATCATTTCAGGTCGGCAAACCATTGATGTTCAGCGGTCGCATTCTAGCAAAACACCATCAACTCGGCATCGATAACCGAGATCAATTTCTCCCGCTCACCTGATCAGGGCAGGCACCATAATCCGCCGTGCACGTGATACCTGTCGCCAGCATCGGACTATTTGGAGCAAAAAAAAGGCTGCCGGTGAGGGCAGCCTGTCAATAAGGCCTATGGGATTGGCCTTGGGCACTAGTTGCTCTTGCGAGCAAGGGGGTAAGACAATATTAAGCGCTAGTAGTGGGGCTATCCGCTTTCGGTGTTGTGGTCGGTGCTGGTTTTGTCTCAGCGCTGACGGGTTTGCTGGCCGCGGGAGCTGGTTTAGCCGCTACCGGTTTGGCGGCCGCTTTTTTAGCGGGTGCCTTTTTGGCCGCAGGCTTTGCCGCTGGCGTGGTAGTTGCTGTTAGCTTGTTGACGGTGCGAATCAGCTCGTCTACTTTGGCATTCAGCTCGGCCAGTTTGTCGTCGTCGTTGTTGTAGAACGAGGGCATGGATGGAATCGTCGGCATCACCATTTTGGATGAGACTTTTTCACGAATCTCGTCGATTCTGGAGCTGACATTCATATTGATGCCGCCTTTGCGAAGGTCCTTGCCCTGCTTCTTGAGCTTTTCACCTTTGGCTTTCAGTTTGCCGCCTGCTTCCTTGAACCTGTCGCCGGTTTTGTCCAGTCTGGACTTGGCTTCTGACTCAATTTTTGTGCCGCGGGCAACCAGGTCATCAAAATAGCGACGAGTCTGATCACTCATTTTTTCATAGCCATCATGAATGTTGTTGAGACCATGACCATAGGCGCCGAGTCCAGCCAGCCAGATCTTGCGTGCGAGTTCTTCAGTTTTGTCGATAGTGTTTTTAAGTTCTGCCATAGTAATATCTCCGGTAGCAGTTGAATTCGTGTGTTTACGCTTAATTTCATGCCACATTAGTGATAATTTTTAGAAAACGCATACTAAAAACAAGATTTTTACGAAATAGTGGAATTTATTTTGCAATGCAGTCGGGATGCTGATGAAAAGACGTGATCATATTCTGTTGGTGAGCTTGGACCTGTTTAATCGCGAGGGCGAAACCAACCTCACTGCAGTGGATATTGCCAATGAGCTGGAAATCAGCCCCGGTAACCTCTATTACCATTTCAAGGGAAAGGAGGAGATGGTCACGGAGCTCTATGAGCAGTTTGAGGCCGGTATCGACACCCTGCTACAGGACTCCCGCAGCGCAGAAGACAGTCTGGAGGAGCATTGGCTCTACCTGTATGTGATGCTGGAGCATATCTTTAACTACCGCTTTTTTTTCCGTAATACCACAGACCTCTTGCACAAGTACCGCGGTATAGATAAGCGGTTCGGCAAGTTGGTGGAAAAGCAGTATCAGTGGATACACGGGTTGCTGGATAGCCTGCTTGAGGGAGGTTTGCTGGCGGATAGAACAATGATTGCAAGTCGTGTTGATCAGTTGGCCGACAACATGATGCTGATTTTCACACACTGGTTTCAATTTCAGAATCTTCGCAAAAAAGAACTCGACCAGCACCAGTTTATCCAGGGTGCCATTTTACAGATTATGGCACTATTGGCGCCTTATCTGGGTGAGCAGCAATTGCAGTTTATGGAAGCCTGTACGGAGCTTTCTCTCCGCGAGAAGCAGTGCCAGTAATCCGGCATTCGGCCAAGTCCAGTCAAATCACAAAAAAGAGAGGGGTAGATGAGCCATATTCAGTTGGAACGCAATCACACCATGGAGAAAGAACAGGTTCGCACCATGACGGAAGAGCTGGGACAAAAACTGAAAGCCAAGCACGGTGGTGATTATTGCTGGGAGGGCGATACGGTTCATTACAAACACAGCGGTATTGATGCCAAAGTGAGCTTTGATGACAAAACCGTCAGAGTGGATGTGACGCTCGGCCTATTGATGAGCGCCTTTAAAGGAATGATCGAGTCAGAAGTCTCTAAATATCTGGATGAAAATTTTGCCTGAGTGCGCCGCACGTTTATTTCAGGCCGGGGACTAGTTCTGCGTCGCACCGACACTGACCAGGTATTCAATGACCTGTGTATTGTCACCGTAGTGGGCCCACTTTAGCGGCGTTTCAGCTCCCCGGCAGGTGGCGTTGATCCGGGCGCCGTTGTTCACCATGTATCTGACCATGTCGACAGTCCCGTCCTGCGACAGGTAGTGCAACGCGGTGCAGCCGTCACTGTCCCCCTGATTGATATCGACGCCCTGATCCACCAGGTACTTCACAACGCCGATTTTTTCCGTCAAAGCCCCGTAGAGAATTGCTTGGTTAATCTGGCTTTGCTGAGCCTGTCCACTGTCCACGAAGGCCTGGAGGGTATTCAGGTTTCCGAGGCGAGCCGCCATCTTTAAAGCGCCACTGTTTTCGCTTGCCGCAAAGGTCCCGCCGTTTGCCAGAAGCAGGGCTGCCAGATCGTAGTTATCCTGGTAGGCCGCGTAAAACATCGAATCATTGCCCGGTTTTGCCCCATGGTTAATCAACAAAGCTGCCATTCGGTCAGCGTTTTTCCTGATCGCCAGATCCAGGGAGCTGGCCAGTTCATCGGCCGGAAAGACCTGGTCAGCTCCGTAACGGGACAGCATCATATAAAGCCCGTAGTTGCCGCTGGAGCTTGCGTGTGTCAGCGCGTCCCGGAAGTCGGCATCGCTTATCTGTGCGAAAAAGCCTGCATCCTCGAACAGATAAGCTCCGTCATGGTTCCGTCCGGTGGTTGCCTGTTTCAGACCGGCGAAAGTAACTGGGATATTCCGGCGGGCCAGCTCCTCCCTGGCGGCTGTTTCCGCAGCTGAGTTTGCGGCCTGTTGCGAACAGCCAGAAAAAACTGTGGCCAATAAGCTAGCCAGTAGAATTCGTAACAGATTCATCGGGTTCTCCGTCTCAGGAGCGGAAAAAGGATAAGTTAACACCACCAACACAGGACGGGCAGCAGCGAGTTCCAGCGTTAAATACTGTCTTCAAACTGGACGGGTTCTTTGCCTGTATTACGGATAACGACAGTGCTCGCCAGCTTGTCGTGCCAGCCCTGTTTGCGCTGGTCTATGCCCACCCAAATAAATCCAAGGCATAGTGGAACAGCGGATAAAATGTACGCAAAGTATCTGCCGATAGCCTGGCCGGTTCGCATTTTTTCACCGGTTGATGCGTCGACGATTTGTAATTTCATGGCCATTTTGCCGGGCGTGCCGAGATAATGTAGCCAAAACCATATTGTTGCGACAAATGGCACAACATAGCCAAGCATAACGTCCCAGAAGCCGTATATGAGTTTGTCCCCTACCCAATACTCTTCACCGTAAATAAGGCTTAATGGCACATATAAAACAATCGCCATGATCACTAAATCAATGAGCAGTGCGCCAAATCTAATCCAGAAACCTGCGTATTCCTTATTTTCCATAAAGCAAAAACTCCTTAATGTGATTTAGTGGTTAATGGTTTTATATCACGTAAATACGTTGTGCAACATTCAATACTGGACTCGCGTTTGTAGGGCTTTGATAAGACGTTTTGGCATGTCTGGTTCCTTTCGGGAGTTCTACCTAGTCCTACTTATCCTTGCGGTATCAGCCCGTTTCACCCTTGCGCATTGCTTCCGCTGTATGCTCTGCCAGGCTGATCCCGGCTTGATTCATCGTCAAATAAGCGTAGTTTGCACCCGCCTCGCGGATCTGCTCCTGATGCGTGTCATGCAGGGCGTGCGAGACGATAGGCCCGCTGAAACCGCGTTGGCGCAGAGATCGGGCGGCTATCAGTTTGGCCTCAAGATCGTCCATGGCCAGGATCGCTGCCTTGATCTGTCCCAGATCGCAACTGCGCCAGAAATTGCTGTCCTCTGCATCGGCGAACATCACGTTGCGTCCCGCCTCTTGGTGCGCTTTGGCAGTGTAGGTGTCTGCATCAAGGCCCAGCGGCTTGAATCCATCTTGTTCGATCTGGCGGTAAGCGGCGCTGCCGGTCCGGCCCATGCCAAAGATCAGCACATTGGCATCGCCCATTTCCTTTGGTTGCTCGTCAGGGTGAATAGTATCGCGTTCATATCGGCGCAGGTTGGCTTCGTACTGTTCGTACAGCGGATGTGCGAAGCGATTAAGCGGCGCCGAGATCACGAAAGAAATCGATACGGCAATGGCCAGTGGCACGAGGTATTCGGGCAGAACCCCTGCCGCTACGATCAACCCGAACTCGGAATATGCGGTCAGACTAAGCGCGGTCAGGAATGCGCTGCGTGCACGCAGCTTGAACGCCACCATCAGCGCGAAGAACAGCGCCCCCTTGAGCGAAAGCACGATACCAACGGCCACGGCAAAGACCATCGCGTCCCAATCCGGTAGACCGGTCAGTCCGATTTGCAGGAAAAACCCGACAAGGAAAATTTCCTTGAGCGACCAGAGTGACTCGCCCAATTCCTTTGCGCGGCTGTGGGTGGACAGCAGCACCCCCATCACCAGCGCGCCGATTTCCGATGAAAGGCCCATCGCCTCAAACCCCATGCCGCCGATCACCAGCGACAGCATCATGCCCATCAGCACCAGGAGTTCATCATGGCCTGCGAAATCCAGCAACTGATGCAGTACCGGGCGAAGTAGCGGCAAAGTAAAAACCAGTAGCGCCCAGATATTCGGTGTCTGGCCCGACCAGACCGCCAGCACCACCAGCGCGATAATGTCCTGCACGATCAGGATGCCGATGGCGGTGCGACCGTGAAAGGCGCCCAGCTCGCGCTTGGTTTCCAGCAGTTTTGCGGCCAGCACGGTTGACGAGAACGACAGGGCGATCGCCAGCAAAAGTGCGCTGTTCCAGTCCAGCCCCATGAACAGTTTCAGCCCCGGCAGGAAGACAGCGACGGAAATCGCGAAATGTAACAGCGCCCCGCCCACTACCTGCGGCTGTGCGATCTGTTCCAGCTTGAGCTTGAGCCCGACAGTGAAAAGCAGCATCAGAACGCCCAGGTGCGCCACATGGTGCAGCGTTTCCCCGGTGTACGCGGGCAGGCCAAGCGGCGGGCCGAAGATGTTGATGGCAAACCCCGCTGCCAGAAAGCCAACCAGGGGCGGCAAGCCAATCTGACGGACGGCCAGACCAAAGAAGAAAGCGAAACTGATGGTGATAACTTCAAACACTGCGCGGTCTCCGTTTCAATAACTTGATCTCGGTGTCAACTTTACTGTGAAACACCGCATAGCGATTCTTAATCATCCGGGGCCGCGCAATGCTGACACAAACGAGTGCCTTGTTAGCCCAAAAAGGGTCGAGAAAAATCGTTATCAGTATAAATCCCGTTGAAATCCCACAAACACATCCCGAATATTTTTTACTTCACCCAGTTCGTTTACCGCATCGCGGATGCTGTGATATTTCAGCTCGATCAACTGCGGTAGTTTTTCGAGGTCCAGTTCGCCGACGCCATGTTCGGCATGTTGGCCGAGTATGATTGGCGCTAACTCGCTGTTTTTATGGTTATTTTCTGGGCAGCATTATTGGATAATAAGCGTCGCTCGAGTATAAGCCGCACGTGGGATTTGGCAACCTCACGATTTACTGCCTTGAATCAGGTGCGGATATTGGAATATCTACCTTTGAAGTAAAAAGGGAATTTTTTGTGGGGGTAGGGAATATCCGGCGGGATAAATCAGGGTTGAGGTATTTTAACCATTTGATTTTTAAGTGGTACCAGAGGCCGGACTCGAACCGGCACGCTTTTAAGGGCGGGGGATTTTGAATTCACTCTTTATACTCATTTCTCGACGTTGAATAACGTTCCGCGAAGTAGATTAAAGCTCTCTATGTTGTTGATATAAAAGGCTTTGTATCTATATTCTGTCTGCGGTAGGCAATTCTGGTGTTACTCAAGATTTCTCTTGGGATGCAAAAATTACTTTCATTTGCATCCCAGATGCATCCCAGATTTTGCCGGTGAGGATGAACATAAGGGGATCTCATGGGAGCTATATCTGACAACCGAATCAAGTTCAATAAACCGAATCTGAAAGCCATCGAGAATCGTATTAATCGAGGAGAGTTTACCAAAGAAACCTACATTTATGATGCGGATAGTCATCTGGCTGTTCGAGCAAGGCCTGGCCGTTCCTATATTGATAGTGTTTTTTGTATGTATGCTCGTATTCGAGTTCGTGGTGAATATAAGAGTCGTATGTATAAGCGCCAGATAATGAAGGTTGGCGAAGCTCGTAATGCTGAGATCACCATTTCAGAACTACGGCAGAAGGTTGATAGCTTATTTTTGGAAATTCAGGAGGGCCGGGACCCTCAAGTAATAGCTCAAAAAGAAGCTGCAAAACAGGCTGATAATCAAGTCCTGATAGAGGCAAGGCGCTCATTTAAAGATATGATCTACGGAACACCGGTTGATGAAAGTGATGAATGCCTGCCAGATGGGTTTATTGCCGAGAGGCGATCAGGTCAGCGTTATTTAGTGGATATCAGAAATAAATGCGAGGTTCTCTTAGTTGCCCTGTTAGCCCTGCCATTACACAGTATTTCGCCAGAGCAGGTAAAAACTGTTTATCTCCAGAAAGTAGGTCGTGGTAAAACCCAGCTCGATTGCGCTATGCGTATTCTTAGGTCGATCTGGAATTGGGCGCAGACCAAATACGATGATTCGGATCTCTTTATCCGAAACCCGGTTAGCCGTGCAATGAAGCAACTGGGTGTAAATATTAATCGTACCAATCGCTGTACTGGTCGGTTAGATGATGCTGATTTTAAGCCATATCTGAAGTCTGTCTTAGCACTTCGAGAGCATGATCATACATCCGCTTATCGTAATGGCCGTGATGCATTGTTATTCATGTTATTTTCCGGTGTAAGACGAACTGGGACGATGACTGTCCGAATGGAGGGAATTGATCTCAATAGATTAGTGTTCAACATTATTAAAAAAGGGGGCGACCAAGTAGAGCTACCCCTAAATACAGTGACCGCGGCAATCGTTCGTAACCGTCAAGATTATTTGCCTGAAGACACTGAGTACTTGTTCCCTGGCATGGGAGGGCGAGGATATTACAGAGATACCAAGGCAGTCCGTGATATCGTTAAAAACCAAACGGGTATATCTGTTACCAATCATGACCTCCGACGAACGTATAAATCTATTGGGACGGAACTAGACATTAATTCCGTACTTGTAGATGAGTTACTGAGTCACGCAAGGGAGGGTGTTGATGCTCACTATATTCACCCGTCTATGACAAGGCTTCGAGATGCTAGTCAGAAAATTGCTGACTACATGGTTAAACAAGCAGGGTTTGATTTGATCGACGAACTCACGAGCCGCTGGTAGCAACGTAAGGTTATAAAGTTCTAAATGTAAATTTCGTTAGATGAGATTTTGGTGCTCAATTCTTTGAATTCAAGAACGTCTGATTCGAGATAGAATACATGGCGAAATCGCTTTCTCCAGGTTAATTCGGGGTGTTCATGAGTGCAGCGCCATTTTCTCAGTGTGCTGGGTGATAAGCCAAGTAGCGAAGCCGCTTCTTTGGTTGTGAGTTCACGATCATTATTAGCTGCTGCGATGTCATCCATGTTTTGATGTCCGATAGAGTCAAAAGCTCATATAAGCCAGGAAAAACATTAGCATTGAGCTAATTGTTCTTACAAGTCAGAATCGAATCTATCTTTTTATCAGCAAGCTAAACAAGCCTTTGTGGAGGCGGTCACTTTGTTCCGGATGGAGTCCCTGGCGTGGCAGCAGAGCCAGGTCTGATGGCTTTATCTCTGGACTGCTTTCGTTCCTCTATCCAATGCTCTATTTCAGCTAAATCCCAGGCCACCTTACGGCTCGTCAAAACGATGCGGCATGGAAATTCTCCGCGCTTTTCCATGTCGTAAATGGCGCGGTCCGAAAGTGGAATCATTGCCAACAATGTTTTTCGGTTGATCAAGGTAGTTATTTTTTTACTGTTGTTTGTGCTGATCACTGGTTAGTCCTTATGTGGGTAGGAGTCTTATTCTACGATCAGCGTTTAGACAACTTCTCCCTTGAAGACAATGACTCCACAGATTGTCGCTTCTTCATCCACTTCGATAATGCGATTCGGCCAATCAGGGTTGAGCGCCTTCAGGTACTGCTTGCCCTCTTCAATAATTAACTGCTTGAACGTGGCTTCATTGGATTCATCGAGTCGAACAACCACGTACTTTCCGTGGTCAGGTGAAACATTGGGGTCAACAAAAATCAGGTCGCCCTCATGAAATTTGGGTTCCATACTGCTGCCGCGAACCCTAAGTACAAAGGATTCAGGACTACAGCACACCGGGCAGGGTAAAAGTTCTGAACCGTAGGCCGGCACGAAACTTTCAGAAATCTCATACCAGTTTCCCGCTTGGACCCAGGATATCAGCGGGTGGAGACTGCGCAAATCCGGGCCGTCGTGGGCGTTGTGTTCCTCTTGTCGTGCCCCGTCCGCATGGGGGGTATCCATCCATCCTTGGTCTTTATTCATGGCCTTTTCCAGTTTTTCCGCCAGCTCATCTCCGATAGAGCGGGGCGTTCCTTTTTTGGTGGGGAGCTGGTTGCGCACCTGGCTGAGGTAGGAGCTATTGGTCCCGGCCGCGCGCGCCAACTTGGCAGCTGAGCCCGCTTCGGCAATCAGAACTTCAAGATTGTGGAGCCGGATCTGGTTAAGTTTTAGCGTCATGCGAAACACTTTAGCATGATTTTTAGCAGAGTGATAAACAAAAAGCGGTGATTGCGCGTTGTTCAATGATTTGCATGGTGCTAATGTTTCTGCGCATGGAGCTAAAGGATTTCCTCAAGATGGCAACCAAGCGGGAGCGGGCCGACGTCGCTGCGGCGTGTGGCGACTCAGTCTCCTACTTGTATCAGATTGCCGGCCAGCATCGATATGCCAGTCCATTGATGGCGACGCAAATCGAGCATTACACACGTACTGTGGCGGACCTTTCGGATGGTCGACTGGAGCCTGTGCCTCGGGCGAGCATGGTTCGACATCCAGAGATTTTCTACGGCGTCGTGCCTGAATCGGGTGCACAAGAAGCAGGTGGTAACGATGACGCCTGAGAGATCGCCATCCGTCCACGAGATCACCCGTGTAGACGTCACTCGTATCCACCATTACTCCCGCAATCCCCGCCGGCAGCAGAACCCGGAATACGATCGAATAAAGGCGTCGATCCAGGCTGAAGGCCTGGATCAACCATTGGTGCTATCACAGGAGCCGGGGGCTGCTGATTATGTGCTCCACAGTGGCGGCAATACACGGCTGAGGATACTGAAGGAGCTTTTGGACGAAACCGGCGATGAGCGATTTCGCTGGATCGATTGCGTCGTCAAGCCCTGGTCGCAGGAGTCCAATGTACTTTTTGCCCACCTCCGGGAAAACGAATTGCGCGGCGGTTTGCCTTTCATCGATAAAGCGTTGGCCGTCTTCGAAGCAAAGTCTCTCCTCGAAAGCGAGATGGAGGTTGAGAGCCTGTCTCAGCGCCAACTGGAAGAGCTGTTCAGAGAGCGAGGTTTCGGGCTCAGCCACAGCATGATTTCCAAAATGGGATATGCCGTTGAGACCTTGTGGCCATTGATGCCAAAAGCCTTAGCTGCCGGATTGGGTCGACCACAGGTGGAAAAGATCCGAGCCCTTGAACGCGCTGCCCGAGCGATCTGGGATCGTCGCCAATTGGGGGATAACACCGTCTTCGATGCGATCTTTGCCGAGTTGTGTCGCCGTCATGATGGCGCCGAATGGGACATTCAGCCACTGCGCGATGCATTGGAAAATGAGATCGCCGTGGAGTCCGAACTGAATCGCCAGGTGATTCATCTGGAGATGGAGGCACAACTATCGGGCCGCGCATTCAGCCTTCCCGCTCATACCGAAGAGGATACAGAGCCGGGGGCGGACAGGGACCCGGAACACCCGGAGCATTCCGATAGTGGGCCGTCATCGAATACGATGACATTGGAAAAACAGTCCGCTGGCATCGATTCACCGGCGAGTGGTCGCGACAAAAGCAAAGACCAACCGAACATGGCAGCTGAGTTGACCTCTGCGCCGAATTCCCAAAAAGGTGGTCAGCAAAGAAATCTTGAGGTTTTGCGGAGCCAGTTGTGGGACTGCGCAGTAACCCTGGCGACATCCCACGGACTGCACGAGACAGTCATTCATCTGCCGGATCAGGGCTTGGGCTTTCTGCTGATTGATGTGCCTTCACCGGAGCTGCGGGAATCCCTTGACCAGGACATGCTGGATTTAGTGTCCGCACTCTGGTGGCAGTTGGCTGCGAGCTCAGAGTTGACCGTCGCTCCGACGGACATTGTCCTGGCCTACCTGGATAAAGACTCGCCCCTATACCAGGCCTTGGCATCCCATGATGCCGGTCTGCTCTTTGGCAGTGTCTGGACGCCTGATCCCGGCCATCTCAACAGCCAGCTCTGGCAACAACTGAACCCGCCAGACTGGCAGCGTTTGCTGCAAATGATGGAGTCCTACCGGAGCATTAAACGGTTAGCCTTCGATACCGGGGTCGAGCTTTGGGCGCAACAAGGAGGTGAAAGCGATGTCGTCCAATAAGGAAGCCGACCTCACCACCGCCGTGCTGTTGTACGCCATGCGATGTCTGGCAGAGGGGGATCAGCAGGCATTGCGCGCCATGAACTTTGGCCCCAAAGAACTGGACGCCCTGAAAGAGATGAATCTGGCCGATCTCTATCGGGCCGATGCACTGCGTGTGCACTGTCTGCAGATTGGTCTCAATCGTGATGTTTTTTGGCCGATGCTCGATCACCTGCGTCATCAGCGGGAATCTGAGGATCTGCAGCGAACATTGCTGGTCGCGGACGCACCGTTAGAGATGATGCAGCAGCTGTTTGGTGTGAGTTCTCGGGAGTACACGCGATGGCGCCGATTGTTGACGCTGGCGCCGGCCGTGGGCCGGCCTCCCGAACTGAATGAAACCGATACCCACGCGCTCTGGTATGCCTGGCAGGATAAGGTTCAGGCGGATGACAAATCCACATTAACTGCAGAGGACTATCTCGACCTACAGCAACAGACAGGCATTGGATTGCGATCGATTTGGGCGCTGGTGCAGCGTTGGGAAACCTACGGTGAGGGAAGCAGGGCC
>CATLZI010000042.1 GCA_950063125.1 uncultured Porticoccus sp.
TTCTGACCATTGATGGCCAGGAGGCTGTCAATGTGACTCTGGCGGATACTGAAACTGTTGCCACTGGCGCTATTGCAACAGAGATCGATTCAGATTTTGCAGCCTTCATTGCAGCCAGTTCTGGAGCGTACAGCATTACCTCCGGCACCTTGGCCGGCGGTGACCTGGTTCTTTCCAAAGCGGACGGCACTGCCATTGCTTTTGATACCAGCACCAGCACATTAGGGGGCGTGGCTGCCAGTGTGACTGAGTCCGAGACTACCGGTGGCACCCCGGCGGTTACTGCGGTTGCTCCCGATTACACATTGTCGATTGACGGTACCGCCCTGGATCTTTCTGCAGTGGGTGCAGACGGTACAATTACGGCCACTGAAATCGCGGGATTGATCAACTCTCTCGCTGGCTATACGGCGTCTGCACCTACGGCCACCACTCTGGATATTACCAAGGATGACGGCAGCAACATTGTTCTGGCTGAAGGTGGCACAGAAGATGCTGCTGAAGGCTTGGCCGCCACCGGGGATACCTATCGCGGTCTTGTCAGCAGCATTACCTCAGCTGACGGGGATCTGGTTATTGGCGGGGCTACACCTGCTAATGCCGGGTTGACTGCGGGCACCACTACTGCAGACACGCTGGTGGGAACAACTCTGGCGAATACGGATATTTCCAGTGTCGCTGGTGC
This sequence comes from uncultured Porticoccus sp., assembly GCA_950063125.1. Classification (GTDB taxonomy): domain Bacteria; phylum Pseudomonadota; class Gammaproteobacteria; order Pseudomonadales; family Porticoccaceae; genus Porticoccus. The sequence continues at coordinate 686 of CATLZI010000042.1, forward strand.
AAATGCTGCAATCCAGTCGGTGGATAGTGCTCTGACAGCGATTAACAGCTCACGAGCCTCTCTGGGTGCGATCCAGAACCGCTTTGAATCGGTCATTGCCAGTATACAAACGACTTCCGAAAACCTGAGTGCTTCCAGGTCGCGGATTCAGGATGCCGATTTTGCCTCAGAAACTGCAGCGTTGACCCGTGCTCAAATTCTGCAGCAGGCGGGTACGGCAATGCTGGCTCAGGCTAACGCACTGCCACAGAATGTTTTGGCCCTGTTGCAGTAATGATTTTTTCAGCCTGAAAAGATCAAACAGGTAGAGGGGGGTGGCTTTGCCACCCCCTTTCTGCCCGGCCATAGCACCTTACTATTGATGGAGTGCCGCCATGCCAGAATCTATAGCTATTCCCGGATCTGCCTTAAAAGATATTCCCAACAGCCAACCCGTCAAGGCGATGGAATTGACTGCAGACCGGCAAAAGTTGCCCGTCGGCGGCAATGTTTCTCCGGAAAAAAGCGATGAACAATACAGAGAGTCGTCCACTGTAGAGCTTGCGGAAGCGGTAACTCATATATCTGATTATGTGCAACAGATTTCCCGTGATCTGCAATTCAAGGTAGATGAGACAACCGGGAGCACGGTTGTCACTGTCATTGATAGTGAAACCAAGGATATTATCCGCCAGATCCCACGGGAAGAAGCCGTTGCTCTTGCCCATTATCTGGCAGAAATCGGTGCAGGAAACAGTAAGGGGCTATTTGTCAGGGGTGAGGGTTAGTTTTTTCTTTTATTGAGCCTGGTTGGCACCCTGTTTGCTTGTTTATCTGCGGGTTTAACTTTTAAAGGCGTGGGTATGAATCGGATATTCAGTTTAACTGTGGTAGGAAGTGTCAGATGTTAACGGCGACGGGGATAGGGTCGGGACTGGATATTGAGTCGCTGGTTACCCAGTTGATTTCAGCCGAACGCTCACCGGTAGAAACCAGACTGGTAGCCCGTGAGTCCGCTCTAACCGCAGAACTGTCAGGTTTTGGCAGCCTTAAAAGTGCTCTCTCTACATTCCAGGACAGTATTTCCAGCCTGAACAAACTCTCCAGCTTTGGCCAGCGCACAACGACCTCCAGCAATACGGATGCTGTTGTGGCGTCTGCGAACAGTACTGCAGCTTCGGGCAGTTATAGCCTATCTGTCAGTCAGCTGGCATCGGCACACTCGCTGGCCAGCACCGGTTATGCCAGCACTTCAGATGTGGTCGGCACAGGAACACTGACCATTCGTTTTGGCAGCACCGACTATACCTCTCCGGACCCCGGCCCCGAGAGTTACGATGGCTTTACGGTCAACCCCGAAAAGGGGGCGGCCACCATAACCATCGATTCCGACAACAACACCTTGACTGGTGTTCGGGATGCAATTAACGGCGCAAAAATCGGCGTTACGGCAGTGATAGTCAACGATGTGTCTGGCTATCGTTTGTTGATTGGATCCGATGATGGCGGCGAGAAAAACAGTCTCGAAATAAGCGTTACTGATACCGGTGATAGTAACGACCTGGATAGCGCTGGCCTGTCTGCATTGTCCTTTAATGGCAGTGCAACCAATCTTGCCCAGACAGTCGCTGCCCGCGATGCCCTGTTCACCGTCAATGGGTTGTCCATACGCAGTAGTGATAATAGAGCCAGCGGCGTTATTGAGGGGCTGGATCTTACCCTCAAGGATGTCACTGGTGCTGCCCCGGTGACCGTTACCGTTGCGGAAGACCGCCAGGCGGTCAAGTCCGCCGTCGAGAGTTTTGTCAGTGGTTATAACAACTATATTTCTACCGTCAACAGTCTCACTGCCTATGATCCGGAGACCGGTGTTGCCGGGCCACTGCAGGGAGATTTTTCTGCCCGTTCGATTGCCAGTCAGGTGCGTCGGGCCATCACTGATTCCGCTGAGGGTTTTGGTGGTTCCTTCAGCAGCCTGAGTGAGCTGGGTATCACCACCGATGGCGATGGCAAGCTGGCTATTAATAGCAGTCGTTTTGATGCTGCGCTGGAAAATGCTTTTGATGACATCGTCGGGGTTTTTGCCGCAGTAGGCCGGCCATCGGACGGGACCATAAAATATATTACATCGACGGCGGCAACAGCAGTTGCCAGCCATGATATCAATATTACCCAGGTGGCGACCCGTGGTCAGCTAACCGCTTCGCCGAGTTTTTTTCCGCTCAACATTGATAGTGAAAATAATAGCCTGGTGCTGAGTGTTAATGGTGTGACATCCGGCGAGATTTTGTTAACCCAGGGTAATTACGCATCGGGTGCTGAACTTGCCGACGAATTACAGGCAAGGATTAACGGTGACACTGCGCTGGCCAAGGCCGGTGCTCTGGTCTCCGTGCAATTCATCAATGACCATTTTGAAATTACATCCAATAATTATGGGTCTTCCTCCACAATAGAAGTTCTCTCTGTCGACACCAATACCACTGCGCAACTGGGGTTTTCAACCGGAGCAGGTATTGCCGGTATTGATGTGGCGGGCACCATCGGTGGTGTGGTTGCTTCCGGCAGTGGGCAAACACTGAAAGGGGCTGTGGGCAGCAAAGCTGAAGGGCTGCAACTCCTGATTGCAGACGGTTCTACGGGACCACGCGGCGCAGTTGATTTTTCACGTGGCATTGCATACCAGCTCAATACCCTGATTACGTCTTTTCTGGCGACCGATGGCCTACTGGATTCGCGCACAGAGGGGATTCAGTCGCGCATAGAGGGTATTGGTGATCAAAAGGAAGTGCTCGATCGCAAGATGGAAGCTCTGGAAATTCGTTATCGAAACCAATTCAATGCACTGGACTCTCTGCTTGCCCAACTGCAGACGACCAGTGATTTTCTCACGCAGCAGTTGGCCTCCTTGCCGGGCTCCGGTCAGCTGCTCAACAAAAACAACTAGTATCAGTCAAGAGGTCGTCAATGAACTATGTATCAGCGTTAAACCAGTATAAAAGTGTCGGGTTGCAGACCGGAATTGTGGATGCAACACCTCACCATTTAATTGCCAAGTTACTGGAAGGTGCGCTGGACAGGTTGGCTGCGGCGAAAGGTGCAATCAACCGAAATGAGATTGCCCGCAAGGGTGAATTGCTCAGCAGTGTTATCGCCATTGTGGATGGGATGCGTGCCAGTCTGGATTATCAGCGGGGAGGAGAGATCGCCGCAAATCTCGGTTCGCTTTACGATTATATTGAAAGGCGACTTGTCGAAGCAGGTGTTTCGTCGGATCCAGCGGTACTGGATGAAGTCAGCGCGCTGTTAAAAGAGGTCAAGGCCGGCTGGGATTCTGTCCCTGCTGAGGCGAGGAGCATGCAATCATGACTGTAGCAGTCGTCCACGAATCTCTTTCCCAGGCTCATCAGTGTCGCCTCCTGGCTGAGGTGCTGACCATAACCAAGCAGATGCTGAGCTGCGCGGAGAACAACGAGTGGTCAGAGGTGACGAAACTGGAACAGCGGCGGCGGGATGGTCTCGCCGTCTGTTTCTCACAAGCTTCCGGGCTGCCGGATTCTGTTCTGGTTGCCGAAGCGGTCGCGGCTCTTTTACACCTCAATGAAGAGTTGATGTCCCGATTAAAAGTGGCAAGGGAGCAGGTCATGGTCCAGGGACTGGAATACACGCGGAACCGTAAAGCCATGGGCAGTTACCATGAGGTAGGCAATAATCGTTAATTAAACAATTCCTACTCAAATTATTAGTTTGTTTTGTTTTGTTTTGTTTTGTTTTGTTTCTGTTTTCTATAGGGTCCGCACCTCCCTCTGACTTGCCTATTTCCTCCATGCCTCAAGGTTGATCTATACTAAATAGGGTAAACTCATTTTATATCCCTTCGTTAAACACATTTTAGGGCGACAATATATTAAGAGGATGGATTTATTTTGGACGTGGACAAATCCGAGGAGTCAGCAAGCGCCCTTTCTTTTACCGACAATATTTCCATTGCCTGGTCAAAAATCGATTATCAACTCGATGAGGCACACCTTGCATTGGTCAATGAATCCAATGAATCCTTTCTGCGGGCCGTATCTGCTATCAGTGAATTTTCCAAAGAGACATCAGACAGCAACCCTGCGCTTTCCCACGAGTTGGCCCGCCTGGATCTGAAGCTAAACCTGCTGCTGGATCTGGTGAGTCAGTTGATATACAGCCAGTTGGATATACCCGACATCTCCCGGGTGACGGTCTCTTCTTCGCAGGTCGATTGGCAGGATGGGAATGTTCCCGAGCCCGGTTCAACCGTATTTGTACAGGTCTATATTCAGCGAGGTACACCAAAGCCCCTGTGTTTTTATGGTGAGGTTGTCAGCAGTCCGGATGACTATCGTAGTGGGTGGGCAAAAGTGCGTTACCTGGGGCTCAGTGAATCGGTCCAGGTGTGGCTGGATAAATTGATTTTCCGACACCACAGGCGCGAGGTTGCCTACAGAAAATCCTCTAGTCCCTAGATTGATCTACAGCAGTTCTTTTGCAAAAACCCTCGTCAAAATATTGATAATGCACGACCCTCCTTTAGAATCGCTTGCGCTTTCCAGTAAGACTATTGAACTACTACTTTGGAGTGATGGCTCGATGATAAACCCCTATTCAGTTGGTGTGTTCGATGTAAGCCAGTTCTCCAAACGGACTTTAAATCCTGCAATAACAAAAGTTCACAGCTGATGCCAGCGTTTAAAAAACAGGTGCTGGTGTTTGATACAGACTCTGTGGAAGGGCAGAAAACAGCGGCACTGGTTCGATTTCTGGAGTATCCGGTTAAGGTTTTTGATGACGAGCAGCGTCTCAACAACTATCTTGCTGAATCCCCTGGCGATGACCTTTTGGCGTTTCTGATTCGGGACAAAACCGGATTTCCCGTGCTGAAGAGTGTCGCTGATAGCCTGAACAAGCAAAACCTTTCCTGTCCCTGTTACCTTGTAAAATGGGAAGCGGAGTCGCTGTCGGTGCCATCCTCCGTTTCCCGGCACATTGCAGGGACGATTCCCTTTCCTGTCGGTTACCAGTTATTACTTGGCGTCCTTCAGGAAGCTGAATTATTTTCAGCCTCTTCAAAAAATGTCAGGGTTGAACAGTTTGGCCAACTGTATCGCAACCTGGTGGGGTGCAGTGAAGGGATAAACCATATCCGGGAAATGATCAAGCAGGTTGCAGGCAGTGAAGCGTCTGTATTGGTCCTCGGTGAATCTGGAACCGGCAAGGAAGTGGTGGCCCGCAATATCCACTATTACTCGAATCGCCGGGAACAACCCTTTGTGCCCGTCAATTGTGGTGCGATTCCGGCAGACCTGCTGGAGTCCGAATTGTTCGGCCATGAAAAGGGTTCTTTTACGGGCGCAATCAGTTCCCGTCAGGGACGTTTCGAAATAGCCGATGGTGGCACATTGTTCCTGGATGAAATCGGTGATATGCCGATGAATATGCAGGTCAAACTGTTGCGGGTGCTCCAGGAGCGAACGTTTGAACGCGTTGGCAGTAACAAGTCCCTCTCTGCAGATGTCAGAATTATTGCTGCTACACATCAGAATCTTGAACATCTGGTGGCAGAGGGGCGATTCCGTATGGATCTGTACTATCGGCTCAATGTGTTCCCTATCGATATGCCGCCATTGCGGGACAGGAGAGAAGATATCCCGTTATTGATCCGCGAATTGATCAATCGTTTTGAACGGGAAAAACGGGGTTCAGTTCAGTTGAGTGACTGTGCCATTGCCGCTCTTGGTGGGTATAGCTGGCCGGGCAATGTTCGTGAGCTTTCCAATCTGATTGAGCGACTGATAATTCTGTACCCAAAGAAACTGGTCAAATGGTCAGACCTGCCGGACAAATTTCGCCCGAATCAGGACTGGATTGCTGAACAACAGGATACCAGTGTCAGCCACCAGGCGGCTTCGATCAATGTGTCCGTACCTGACGTTGTCTACTTACCCCCGCAGGGTATTGACTTGAAAGACTATCTGTTTGAACTGGAACGTATGCTACTGAATCAGGCATTGGAGCAGTCCGGCTGGGTGGTGGCGCGCAGTGCAAAATTACTCAAATTGCAGAGAACGACCCTGGTGGAAAAAATGCGCAAGTTTGGACTCAATCGCCAGGAAGATCCGACAAACTTTTGACTCTTTTTTCTAGGTGAATCCTAATTATCTGATAATCAATATTTTTCTCTTTAGGCATGATTATTGCTGATCTACTTGAGTGGCCGCAGGGCCCCCCATTTTAGGTAAGTAGCGCAGGTAACGATCATGAGCCAGACAGAAGCCCTGTCAGCCAGCCAGCTTGAGCAGGCTTTCGAGGTGTTTAATCAGTTGTCCCATCAGCTGGATACCTCCTACCGTGACCTTGAAGGCAAGGTGACCGGTTTGACCGAAGAGCTTGCCAGGGCGCGTTCAGCCAGGCTGAGCGAATTGGCTGAAAAAGAACGCCTTGCCCATCGTCTCTCTTCCCTGTTGTCCGTTTTGCCGGGCGGTGTACTCATTCTGGACAGTGGGTACATTATTCGCGATGCCAACCCCGAAGCACTTGAGCTGTTGGGTGAGCCCCTGATTGGCAAATACTGGGAAGCTGTGCTGGCCAGGGCTGCCCCCTCCCAACACCTGAGTGGTCGTGAGCTGGAGTTGCACAGCGGTAAAAAAATCTCAGTGGTCAGCCGGCTTCTCGATGGCTCCAGCGACCATGTGGTGCTCATCACGGATGTGTCTGAAATCCACCAGTTACAGGAGCAACTGGGGCGAAAGAAGCGTCTCACCGCACTGGGGGAAATGGCTGCCCGTCTCGCCCATCAGATTCGGACCCCCCTCAGTGCCACCACACTTTACCTGGCGCAGCTGGCCAGAGCTGACCTGAAGGCAGAGCAGCGGCAGAGGATAGTGGGCAAGGTTAACGAGCGTCTTGGTCATATGGGTAATCTGCTCCACAGCATGCTCAGTTTTGTGCGTGGCGAAACACCGGTGACAGAAACTATTTTGCTCAATCAGGTGTTGCAGCAATTTGAAGAGACGGTTCGCCCCACCCTTGAACAACACCATGCTGTGATGTCGATACCCTATGTCGATAACAGTCTTGAATTGGTTGGCGACCTGGACGAACTGGTCGGGGTGCTGGGAAACCTGGCAATGAATGCCATTGAAGCCGCGAAAGGCCCTGTGGTTATAGATTTGTGGGTGGGGGCTCTCAATCCAGATTGGCTGCAGATCCGTTTCCGCGATGACGGCCCGGGTATTCCGGAAGAGTTGCTGGAGCGTATCTTTGATCCCTTTTTTACCACTCGAGCACAGGGTACCGGGTTGGGACTGGCCGTAGTAGCAATGGCTGTCAGCAAGCATGGTGGTGAAATTTCTGTCACTAACCGTTCCATGGGTGGGCTCGAATTTGTCATCAATCTACCCATTAGCAAACCTGCTTCAGGTACAGAAGAAGTTATTGTCGATGAGCATAATCAGGGAGATGTCGTCTATGAGTAGTGCAACGAGGGTGTTGGTGGTTGAAGACGATGCAGCCCTCCGCGATGCCATGTGTGACACCATTCAATACGGTGGTTACCGGGCACTGTCGGCCAGTAATGGAGAAGAAGCCCTGTGGTGCCTGAAAAGAGAAAGGGTCGACCTGATTGTCAGCGATGTACAAATGGATGTTATGGATGGCAATACGTTGCTCAGGGAAGCGAAAGCGCTCAGGCCGGAACTGCCTTTTGTGCTCGTTACAGCCTATGGCAGTATTGAAAATGCGGTAAAAGCCATGCAGGAAGGCGCTGCGGATTATCTGTTAAAGCCTTTTGAGGCCGAGGTCCTGTTGGAAATGGTGAGCAGACTGGCCCGTCCGCCGGAAGTCGCTTCAGATGGGATGGTAGCCGAAGACCCCAAAACCCGACAGTTGTGTGAACTCGCCAGACGGGTTGCCGCCACCCAGGCGACGGTGCTTATCAGTGGTGAGTCGGGTACCGGCAAAGAGGTGATTGCACGTTACATTCACCGTCATTCTCCTCGTGCGGAGAAACCTTTTCTCGCGATTAACTGTGCAGCCATCCCAGAAACGATGCTGGAGTCCATGTTGTTCGGCTACGAAAAAGGTGCTTACACCGGTGCACATCAATCCCGTGCCGGCAAGTTCGAACAGGCCAATGGCGGGACGTTGTTACTGGACGAAGTTTCCGAGATGGATTTGGGGCTGCAGGCCAAATTGTTGCGGGTACTTCAGGAAAAGGAGGTAGAGCGACTCGGTGGCAATACGCTCATATCACTGGATGTCAGGGTGCTCGCAACGACCAACCGCAATCTCCGCGAAGAGGTCGCTTCAGGACGCTTTCGGGAGGATCTCTTTTACCGTCTGAATGTTTTTCCTATCCATCTGCTACCCCTGCGCCAGCGGCCGGGTGATATTTTGCGGCTGGCCAAAACGATGCTGCAGCGCTATAGCCCGGACCAGCCGATCAGTTTTACGGCCAGCGCCGAGCAGCGGCTGCTGGAGCATAGCTGGAACGGCAATGTCCGCGAGCTGGAAAACTGTGTTCAGCGGGCTGCCATCATGGCCAGTGGTTGCCAGATTGCCGAGGCAGATATCTGCTTTGAGGATGTTCTTCCGGAGGACCTGTGCCAGAAGGCAGCAGCCAGCAACAGCGCACAATTACTGGACGGTGATCTCAAAGCACGGGAAAAGCAGTTGATAGTTGATGCGCTTAACGCCGTCAATGGGTGCCGAAAGGATGCAGCAGAGCGGCTTGGGATCAGCCCCCGGACGTTGAGGTACAAGCTGGCCAGACTGAAAGAGCAGGGCGTGGCTATTCCGGCCACCGGTTAATACACCGTCGGAGAGACTGTTTATGAGTGAGATGGAGATAAACCAGGTATTGGCCCAGATGCGGTTAATGGCCGCTGCTGCGGGCAAAGGGCCGAGCGAGGGTCCGGCTGAGGGTGGAGAAAAGGTTGATTTCGGTGCCTTGATGAAGGACTCGATCGATCAGGTAAATGCTGCCCAGAAGCAGGCGCGCCAGTTGTCGGATGCCTTTGAAGCGGGCAGTCCGGATGTGGCGCTGCCTGAAGTGATGGTGGCCCTGCAAAAGGCAAGCCTGTCATTTCAGGCAGTAAATCAGGTCAGGAACAAACTTCTGAATGCTTATCAGGAAGTGATGAACATGCAGGTGTGAATTCCTTTTTTCATACTAACGCAACCAACGTGAATTAAAGATTATGGCATTGAATACTTCCACTTTGCTCAGTCGCTTCAATAGTCTCAGCAGTCAACCGGTTACGCGTCAGCTGGGTCTCCTGCTCGGCCTGGCGGCCAGTATTGCCCTGGGAATCGGCTTGGTACAGTGGTCCATGGCGCCGGATTATGTGGCGCTGTTTGGCGAAATGACGCCTTCCTCGACCAATGAAGTGGTTCGTTCTCTCGAGGAAAATGGTACCCGTTACAAGGTGGATCACCGGACTGGCCTGGTCAGTGTGCCCGCTGAAAAACTCCATGAAATCAGGCTCAAGCTGGCCAGCGACGGGCTGCCAAAAAGCGACGGCAGTGGTTTCGATATGCTCTATAAAGAACAGAAAATAGGCGTTAGCGGCTTTATTGAAAAAGCCCGCTATGACCGTGCTCTGGAGCAGGAGCTTGCCCGGTCCATCGCCTCTTTGGACAGTGTCAGGTCAGCGCGGATACATCTGGCGCTTCCCAAGCAGTCAGCTTTCGTGCGCAAGCGTGACAAGCCCGCAGCATCGGTGTTACTGAGTCTTTATCCCGGGCGGGAATTGACCGAACGACAGCTGGCCGGGGTGGTGCATCTGGTGGCTTCCAGTGTGCCGGGTCTGGAAGCCGAACAGGTGTCAGTGGTCGATAACCAGGGCAAGCTCCTCTCGGCCCAGGGCCGGGATGAGGGTTTTGCCCAGACGTCGGAGCAGTTCCGCTTTACACAGCAGCTGGAACAAAGCTACGTGGATCGAATTACAGAGATTCTGTCACCCATTCTAGGAGTTGGTGCAGTGAGAGCACAGGTGGTGGCAGACGTGGATTTTACCAGGGTGGAAAAAACCAGTGAAAGCTATGCCCCCGAAACCAGTGTTCGCAGTGAGCAGCTGATTGAGGAAAATTCTAGGGGTGAGTTTGCCGGTGGTGTCCCCGGCACTCTGGCCAACCAGCCTCCTGAGGAAACCAGAATTACAGCGGTACCTGAGGAGACTGAAGACCAGCTTTCCAATGGCCGGTTCAGCAAGCGTCAGGTCAGGAATTATGAGATTGATAAGACCATCAGCCATATCCGGGAAGTGCCGGGAGCGCTGCAGAAGCTATCGGTGGCGGTTGTGGTGGATTATCAGGATACGGTCAATGGTGATGGAAATGTGGAACGCGCCGCAATTGCCGAAGCCCGGCTGGCGGAAATCACCGCATTGGTGAAAGATGCCATCGGCTTCAGTGCAGAGCGGGGTGACAGTGTCAATGTGATGAATGCCATGTTCGTGGTTCCCCCGGAGCTTGAGCAGTTGTCGGAACCTTCATTGATGGAGCAGGAGTGGATTTGGCGGGCAGCCAAATTTCTATTGGCGGGTATCGCCATTTTCCTGATCATTTTTACTGTCCTGCGGCCATTGATGCAGGCTTCAGCTGCGCCACCACCCGGTACGGCGCTGGCAGCACCGGCGCAGGGCGGGGCGGGAGCTGCCTACGCCACTCAGGGGGGGATGGCCCTGAGCGAAGATCAGGTCACCCTGGGTGGGCAGCCCCAGCTTGGCTTGCCGGGAGCTCCCTCGTACCAGAATCAATTACAGATGGCCCGTTCCATGGCGGAGGGTGAACCACAGCGGGTAGCCCACGTGGTCAAAAACTGGGTGTCTGCCGATGGCTAATACTGAAATGACCGGTGCCCAGCGAGCCGCTGTGTTTTTGTTGGGTCTGGGAGAGGAAGGTGCCGCGGCCATCATGCGGCAAATGTCACCAAAAGAAGTTCAAGCAGTGGGCGAGGCCATGGCGTCTCTTTCTGATGTCTCTGACCAGCAAGTGGCTCAGGTCGTGAATGAATTTACCGAAC
>CATLZI010000043.1 GCA_950063125.1 uncultured Porticoccus sp.
GGGAGGGTGTCAGTAGTTTTGATTTCGGCACCAGCAGGCTGTCGTTATTGTAACGCTCACCACTGCGATAGCGTGGGGGATACCGCTGGGGTTTTTGCTTTTGCCAGAAGGGACGGTAGGGGTGGCGATTGTAACGGGGGTAATAATTGTTGTAATAGTGCTCTTCCCGGTAGATCACCGGCGGTGTGGCCAATTGTTCGGGCATCAGAGCCTCTTCCTCTTTCCTGCGGGCCTGGGTTCTTTTTTCCCGGTCCTGTTGCAGGCGTTCGGTGGTGTCGGCCATCTGCTCGATACGGGCGTCCGCGTCATCTTGAACGCCGTCTTTCCTGGCGGTGTCCGGCAGGGTAATGGTCTCCACCAGCACGGCGTTTTCCAGTGGTGCATCGCTGTAAACCACATTGCCATTGATATCGACGGATTTGTAGACAATCTGTTGGCCCTGCACCTGTATGGCAAGCATTGCCAGCAGCATCAGCGCCGCCTGTCCGATACCTGTGATCCGCATTTCAGCCCTCAAATCGTCCGCTATCCTTAACTTTGACACTTTACCAGCTGCAAAGTTGTGACGGTGACCTGTTTCACAGGATGGTCATATTTTGTTCATGTGCTTGTCACACGGGCTGCCTAATGTGTGATCCATGACAACACCAAAAGCGCTACAAACACTCCACTTGCTCGATGTTGCCACCTTCTTGCGTATTGTGCAGTGGAATACCCGCAAGGGCATTCGAAGATTTGCCCGTCTGGTTTCTTGCAGTGCCGATGGCTGGCTCTATCCTGCGGCCCCTGCGCTGGCGGCACTGTTCTCGATCTCCCTGGCGGTACAGTTACTGATTGTGCTGACAGTCGGTTTTGCCATTGAACGGGTCAGCTATTACGTGCTGAAAAACAGCTTCAGACGGAACCGGCCGCCCCGGGCCATTCCCGGTTACCAGAGTGTGATTACGGCATCGGATGAATTCAGTTTCCCCTCCGGGCATCCCTCAGGTGCGTTTCTGGTCGCTACAGCACTGACAATACTTCTGCCACCTGTTGGCATCGCGGGCTACCTCTATGGCTGGGCGTCGTTGGTGGCCTTGTCCCGAGTGATACTGGGCGTTCATTTTCCGCTGGATACGCTGGCGGGCGCCCTGCTTGGTGGCAGCCTTGCCTGGGTTGCCCTGCAATTAACAGGCAGCTTGTTATGAGAATTTTCTACGGTGTGCAGGGCACGGGTAATGGGCATCTTTCCCGCGCCCGGGCGATGGCCAGGGCACTTGATCATTATCCGGATGTCCAGGTGGACTGGCTGTTTTCCGGCAGGCCGCGGGACGCGTATTTTGATATGGCGCCGTTTGATGATTTCCAGTGTCGCCGCGGACTGACCTTTCATACCAGTGCCGGGCAACTGCAACCGCTGAAGACTTTGCAGCATGCCAGCCTGCTGACGTTGCACCGGGATATCAGAGCGCTGGATCTGACAGGCTACGATCTGGTGATCAGTGACTACGAGCCAGTCACTGCCAGAGCGGCGCGTCGCCAGGGTATTCCCTGTGTCGGTATCGGTCACCAATATGCGTTCTCTTTTCCGGTTCCTCTGCGTGGCGGAAACCTGCTGAGTCGTGCGATCCTGCAGCGGTTTGCGCCAGTCACCACTCCGGTTGGTCTGCACTGGCACCATTTCGATCAGCCGATATTGCCGCCGATTGTGGATTTTTCGCACGGCCTTGCGCACCGGGGAGATACGGAAAGGCGGGTGCTGGTTTATCTACCGTTTGAAGATCAGGATGCACTATTGCCACTGTTCCGCCAGTTTCCTCACTATGAGTTTTACATTTACGCCCCGGGTCAACGTTGGCGTGACGATGGTCATTTGCATACTCGTCCGCTGAGTCGGGACGGTTTCCAGCAGGATCTGATCGACAGCCATTGGGTGATCTGTAATGCGGGATTTGAATTGATCAGTGAAGCCCTGCAACTTGGCAAGCGGATTATGGCCAAGCCGCTCCGTGGACAGATAGAACAGCTGGCCAATGCCGCCGCCCTGGAGCAGCTCGGTTACGCTGCCATCGAGGACCGGATTGATCGCGCCGCCCTGGCGTTCTGGTTTGACTGCGAGCCGGTGGCGCCCCGCATCAGTTACCCCGATGTCGCCACAGCCCTGGCGCGCTGGATTTATGGTGGCTGTGTCGAGACGGTGGCATCCCTCAGTGACCAGTTGTGGCGCGAAACGGACCGGGGTCGCGGTTCCTGGAAAATGGGCAAGGTCGCCTGAGCTTGAACGTCGTCAATGGCATCAAGTCCGGATAACGGGCAGATCATGCCAGCGGGTAGTGTAGGCCGGTGAGCAATACTGCTGGCGCATCGGCCAGCCCTGGCCGCGCCCTGCGCTGGCGAGAAAAGCGGCACCGCGGCCATAGCGCCGGTTGATGGCATCCAGTGTCTGCATCAGCGTGTCCGTGTGGACACTTTGATGATTCTGAAAAATGTCGGCCTGATGATGCCGGCGTGAAACCAGCTCAATCAGGCCGACCCCGGCTTTCAGATACGCATGACCCGGCCGGTAGATGGCCCGCACTGCCTGTCTGGCATGGGCGGCGATCAGCCGGCTGTCGTCGGTTTCAAAGGGCAGTTGTACCACCGTGCTATTGCTGTAGTAGCCAGACTGGTGGGGCGATGTATGAATAAATACCTGGATGGTCCGGACCAGATGCTGTTGCCTGCGCAGTTTTTCCGCCGCGTTGCTGGCATAGAGGCTGACCGCCTTCAGCAGGGGTTCCATGGTAGTGGGTTTCCGACCGAAAGACCGCGTGCAGTAAATCTGTTTTTTGTCGGGTGGTACCTCTTCCAGTGCCAGACAGGAAATGCCATTTAGCTCCGCTACGGTTCGCTCGACACAGACATTGAAGCGCCGACGGATCATTTCCGGGTTGCTGTCGGCCAGCTCCCCAGCACTGTGAATACCCATTCTGGCCAGCTTCTGACCGAGTCGTGAACCGATGCCCCATATCCGGGTGGTTGGCACCTGGCGCAGCAACCACTGCCATTTTCGAGGGCTATCCAGCAGACAGACACCTTCGCAACTCGGGATATTCTTTGCGCCGTAGTTGGCCAGTTTCGCCAATGTTTTACTGGGTGCCAGTCCGACACTCACCGGCATGCGTATCTGTTGCCAGATGGCCCGTTTGATGGTCAGGCCATACTGTTGCAACGGTAGATCCATGCCTGCCAGGTCCAGAAACATTTCATCGATACTGTAAATTTCGATATTCGGGCTGAAGTGGCGCAGGCTGTCCATCACCCGGCGGGATATATCGCCATAGAGCCGGAAATTACCGGAAAAAACACTGACTTTGTGCCGTTCCAGCAACGGCCGGATCTTGAAATAGGCTTGCAGGTCGGGAACGCCGAGTGCCTTGGCCTCTTTTGAACGGGCAATCACGCAGCCGTCGTTATTGCTCAATACCACCACGGGTTTGTTGCGCAGGTCAGGTCGAAAAATCTGTTCACAACTGGCGTAGCAGCTGTTGCAGTCAACTAGCGCAAACATCGGTGATGGCGCACGGAATGGACGACGACCCCCTCAATGATCAATTCGGCGTTGTCATGCAGCTCGATAGGAGGATAGCGCAGGTTACCGGCGCGCAGTAACCGCTCGTTGAGATCCAGTACCTTGCAGGTCAGTTCACCGTCGATGGCGGCAATCACCACATCGCCATGTTGGGGTTGCAGGGCGCGATCCACCACCAGCAGGTCACCGCTGAAAATGCCGAAGCCGGTCATTGAATCGCCTTCAGCACGGGCAAAGAATGTGGCAGCCGGATGTTTCACCAGGTAGTCGTGAATATCCAGTGGTCTTTCGACAAAATCGTCTGCCGGGCTTGGAAAGCCCGCTCTTACCGTTGAGCCGAACAGGGGTATGCAGCGGTCAGTAGTGGTCGGTATCAAAAGGGGTGTTTTCATAGTGTCAAAATACTGTATAAATAAACAGTATTCAATAACATTGTAGGCTGCCAGAGGAAAATCCCGACCCCGATGATGGAGTAAGTGATCCGATGGGAAGGAAGGGTTTGTTTCCGATCGATCCGTGTAACGTTGTTGCCGGTAATTTTAATCGTCGGATAAATGGCCAGTTCGTGAATGGCGCAGGCCTGCTCGGTGAGACGCGCGACATTTCACTTTATTCCCTGTGGCGTTAGAGGTACCGGGCGTGAAAACGGAGGTGATCGCCGATAAAGGAACTGATAAAGAAATAGCTGTGGTCATAACCCGGTCGATAGCGAATATCCAGCGGGTAGCCCGCCTGTTGCGCTGTATCGGCCAGCAGGTGGGGTTGCAGTTGTGCGTCGAGAAAGTCATCCGCTTTACCCTGATCGACCAGTATGGGCAGGTGATGTGATGCCTGCCTGATCAGTTCGCAGCTGTCGTACTGTCGCCAGTCGTCGCGGTCGTTCCCCAGGTAAGTGCCGAGGGCCTTTTCGCCCCAGGGGCAGCGCATCGGGGAGCAGATTGGTGCAAACGCGGAGACTGAGCGATAGCGTTGGGGGTTTTTCAGGGCGATGGACAGGGCGCCGTGGCCGCCCATGGAGTGGCCGGATATGGCGATCTTTTCATTGTCCACTGGAAAGTGGTCATTGATAAGACGAGGCAACTCCTCCACGACATAATCGTACATACGGTAGTGTTTGTCCCAGGGCTGCCGGGTGGCATTGAGATAAAATCCGGCGCCCAGACCAAGATCATAGGCCCCTGCCGGGTCATCGGGCACTCCTTCACCACGGGGGCTGGTGTCCGGCGCTATCAGTGCGATACCGTATTCTGCCGCATAGCGCTGCGCCCCCGCCTTGATAACGAAATTTTCATCCGTACAGGTTAGGCCGGACAGCCAGTACAGTGCCGGCACAGCCCGCTGATCGGCCTGGGGTGGCAAGTAGATGGAGAATGTCATGTCGCAGTCGAGCGAATCCGCCCGGTGCCGGAAGCGGAGCTGTTGGCCGTCAAAACAGCGATGGGTGTCGATTTGTTCCATGGTCGGGCCTCTTTCTAGTAGCGTATCACCGAGCGAATGCTCTCGCCGGCGTGCATCAGGTCGAAAGCCCGGTTGATGTCGTCCAGCGGCATGGTGTGGGTGATCAGCGAGTCGATGTCAATTTTGCCATCCATGTACCAGTCGACAATTCGCGGGACATCGGTGCGCCCCCGCGCGCCGCCGAAAGCAGTGCCGCGCCAGGAGCGCCCGGTGACCAATTGAAACGGGCGTGTGGCAATTTCCTTGCCGGCCCCGGCGACACCGACGATACAGCTTTCCCCCCAACCTTTGTGGCAGCATTCCAGTGCCTGGCGCATGACATTGACATTGCCGATACACTCGAAGCTGTAGTCCACTCCGCCGCCAGTGATTTCCACCAGGTGCCCAACCACATCGTCCACCTCTGACGGGTTGACGAAATCGGTCATGCCAAACTGTTTTGCCAGCGGAGCCTTGGCGGGGTTCAGGTCGATGCCGATGATCCGGGTAGCGCCAACCATTCGGGCACCCTGGATGACATTGAGGCCGATACCGCCGAGGCCAAATACGGCGACGGTGGAGCCCGGTTCCACTTTCATGGTGAAGGCCACCGCACCGATGCCGGTGGTAACCCCGCAGCCGATGTAGCAGATCTTTTCGAAGGGCGCGTCCTCGCGGACCTTCGCCAGAGCGATCTCCGGCAGCACGGTAAAGTTGGCAAAGGTGGAGCAGCCCATGTAGTGCAGCAGGGGTTGTCCGTCGAGGGAAAACCGGCTGGTGCCGTCGGGCATCAATCCCTGGCCCTGGGTACTTCGGATAGCCTGACAGAGATTGGTTTTCGGGTTGAGGCAGAAATCGCATTCCCGGCATTCAGGGGTGTAAAGAGGAATCACGTGATCGCCGGGCTTGAGGTTTTTTACCCCGGCGCCCACCTCTACCACGACTCCGGCACCCTCGTGACCGAGAATGGTCGGGAAAGCGCCTTCCGGGTCATCGCCGGAGAGGGTAAATGCATCGGTGTGACAAACGCCGGTGGCCTTGATCTCCACCAGCACTTCCCCGGCTCTCGGTCCCTGCAGGTCAACCTCAACCACCTCGAGGGGTTTGCCTGCGCCAAAAGCGACCGCTGCTCGTGTTTTCATCCGTCATATTCTCCGTCTTCAGAAGTTCGCTCACGACTATAGTCAGTTGCTCGCGGGGTGGCAAACAGCAACAAGCCACGTACTTGCCATGGTGTGCTGGTGCTACCTGGCTTCGACCAGATCTTTGACGGCTGTTGCCAGCATCTGGTTGGACACCAGCATTTCCCGGTTGACATTGAGCAGTGTCGAGAGAGGGACACCGATACCATCACCGCTGCTGTGGCGGGTAATCATTTGATGGAGGCGGTCGTGGGACAAATTGATTTCAGTGTCCAGTTGCTCGCGCTTTTCGGCAATCAGTATGGGGTCGGTTTTTTCCAGCAGGTTGAGCAGGTGCCGGTAAATGACACGGGTATCGTGACGGATGGTTTCTATCATTTCCTCATCGTCGGACTGCATCCGCAACTCCACGATGTTGAGTCGTATGTCCTTGAAGCTTTTGGCACTGAATACCATATCCCTGGCCGCGTGCAGCAGCCCGGAAACAATCTGTGCTTCATCGCTACTGGCCTTTTCCTGCAAGACCCGGTTGGCGTAGTGCAGGATTTCCTGTTCGGTGTGTTTGATATCCGCGTACTGCTCATCGTAGCTGGGATTTTTGAGGCTGATTTCACGATATACCCGATAGCCCTCGTACTCCTGCAGCAGTTCTTGCGGGCGTATTTTCAGAACCCGAAGATTGAGGATGATGACCCGGTAAAACAGCCGGATCACTTCCTGGTGTATGGCTTCACTGGCGGCATCGCTGACGTTGGCCGGAACCTTGGTGATGAATTGACA
Organism: uncultured Porticoccus sp.; assembly: GCA_950063125.1. Taxonomy (GTDB): domain Bacteria; phylum Pseudomonadota; class Gammaproteobacteria; order Pseudomonadales; family Porticoccaceae; genus Porticoccus. Next base: position 6,910 of record CATLZI010000043.1, read on the forward strand.
ACCACTTCCATCTTCGTCGGCAAAGCGGTTTTGCAGCCAGCGGGCGAATGGTCTGACAAAGGGCAGGAACAGAATAATCGCAAACAGATTAAACAGGGAGTGGAACAGCACCACGGCGTACATGGGATCCTGTACCGTCAGGGTCTCGGTAATCAGCTGCAGGATCGGGTACAGGAGCACCAGCCCGATCAGGCTGGACAGCAGATGAAAGATAAAGTGGGCCAGCGCCACCCGGTGTTTGTCCGGAGAGCCTTTCAAGCTCCCCAGAACAACCGTGACGGTGGTTCCCAGATTTGCGCCAGCCATGATGGCTGCCCCGGTAGTGAGTGGCATAATCTCGGCGTGAATGGCGCTCAGTACAATCATCATGGTGGCTGAGCTGGACTGAACCAATGCCGTAAATAGCAGCCCCCCCAGCGCATAGAACAGAATCGGGTAATCGGCAAATACCCCCGGAACACTCTGCTCGACCAGTGCCCCCATGCTGGTTTTCATAAAATCGAGCCCCATCAGCAGCAGTCCCAGTCCGAGCAACAGCCTGGCCTGACTGTTGCGTCGATGTTCTGTGCTGATAAATACGGTGCCGAGCGTCCCCACAGCCAGTAGCGGCAAGGCATATTCTGTGAGACTGAGTTTGAAACCGATGGTGGCGACAATCCATCCGGTGAAGGTGGTTCCCAGGCTGGCGCCGAAAATGACCCCCAGGGCGTTGGCCATGGTGAGGATGCCTGCCCCCACAAAGGCCAGCACGATAAGGCCGACCATGGAGCTGCTCTGCAGGCAGGCAGTGCTGACGACCCCCATCATGACACCGCGTACCGGCGTGTTGGTGTAATCCCTCAGTATGCGACGGAAGGCGCGGGTACCGAGTGTGCGTAACGCCTGTTCCAGAACCATCATCCCGTAAAGGAAAATGCCCAGTCCGGCCACCAGTTCCCAGGGTTGAAACGGCATAGTTGGAATGCTCTCCGGCAGGTTTGTACTTATAGGTTGTTGTGTAAAAAGTGTAGCAGGGAATCAATTGATAGGACCAAAAACCGCAACAGACGATGATCCGTTGCGGTTTTTAGAGCCCCTGTTACTTGCCGAAAGGCTTAAATATCAGAATCAGTTTTGGCAGTAAGGTCATGGAGCCGAGTAACGCTGCCAGCATGGCCAAACCGGTGAGCAGACCGAAGTAGACGGAAGGGATAAAGTTCGACAGTGCCAGAATGGAGAAGCCAATGATAATGGTGATAGCCGTGTAAAACAGTGCCCGTCCAATGCTGGCATGAGCCCGGTGCATGGTGGCGATATAGTCGCGATCTACGGCAAATTCCCGCCGGAAACGGGTAATGTAGTGAATCGCGTGATCCACACCAATACCCACTGTAATAGCCGCGATGGTAATGGTCATCATGTCCAGGGGGATTCTGGCAAGCCCCATGCCGCCCAGTACCACGGTGGCGGCAAGCATGTTTGGGAGGATGGCAATGAGGGAAATGGACAGGGAGCGGAACAGCACCAGAAACATGGCCATGATGCCGATAAATACGGCCCCGAGGGTCAAAATCTGGGAGCGGAACAGGCTTTGCAGCATGTTGTTGTAGAGTACCAGCAGGCTGGTTAGATGCACTTGGTCTTCCTGTAAGCCCACCTCGTCCACAGCAAACTGGCGAATATTTTCCAGTAGTTCCGGTCGTTTCAGCTCGCCGCCGGTTTCCCGGATGCGCAAAGTGATACGGGCCTGATTCAGTTCGTCGTCAATGTAGGGGTCAAACAGGAATTCAGCATTGTCCTGGGAGAGACTGTTGCGGAGAAAGGCCAGTTCAAGGTCGTTCAGACGATGGCCCATCAGGTCTTCGGCGACGTCGGTGATCGTTACCAGCGAATTGACTTTGCCCACTTCGGGAAGGGATTCCAGGTAATCGTGCAGTTTGTCCAGCTTCTGAATGCCAACTCCGGTGAACCAGTAGCTGGTGGTCGAAGCCTGGTTGCCAGCGCTGTCACCGTCGGCGAAAGGGTCTTCTGCACCAAAGGGGTCCTCTTCAGCAAACGGATCTTCTTCGGCAAACGGATCTTCTTCGCCTCCATAGGTGTTATTGAAACTGCCAGTGGGTGATGTGGCTGTTTTTGGCGCATCAAGAATGATGTCCAGCGGCGTGGTGCCCCCCAGCTTTTCATCGATAATAGAAAGTCCCTGGTGAATCTCGGTGTCGGAGCGGAAGTAGTCTATAAACCGGTTTTCCACCTGCAACTGGGAAATACCCCAGCCGCTGATCACCGCAGCCAGCAAGGCCAGGCCCAAAACCAGTCCACCGTGATTTTCGGTGAAACGTGAAAAATACAGGGTATAGGCGGCGGAGTTGTCACCACTGTCGTTGTTGTGGCCTTTGCCGAGCAACATCATGCCGGCTGGGATCACCAGAAACGCCAGCACCAGTGCCAGGGTGATACCCATGGTCATCATCCAGCCAAAATCGATCACTGGCCGGATGTCACTAACCACAAGTGAGACAAAGGCCACCACGGTGGTGAGCACGGTGTACAGACAGGGGCGGGCCATGTAATTGACAGTTTCACTGACCAGTTCCAGTTGGCTGCGCTCAGGGGATTCGGCCAGGATTTCGCGGTAGCGAACAATCAGGTGAATGGTCAGCGCCAGGGTGATGATCAATAGCAGTGCGACAAAGTTCGAAGAGATCACGGTCAACCGCCAGTCAATCCAGCTCAGGTAACCGAGCATGATTTCCACTGATAGCAGGCAGGTCAGCAGTGGCAGAACGACCCAGCGAACTTGCCGGAAAATGATGGCCAGGGTCAGGATAATAAACAGCACAATACCGGTGCCAAAAATTCGCAGATCGCTTTTGATAAAGTCAATCATGTCGGCAGTAATCATGCTGGGTCCGCCGAGAAAGAGCTCTGCACGATCCTTGAAGACGGCCATTTTTTCACGGACCTCAGCCACTCTCCGGTGTTCAACGGCGGCGCGCTCGGTACGGTAATCGAGAAACTCCTTGCTCACCTGTTCCAGTTCGACTTCTTCCTCCGGTGTCAGGCCTTCGGTATCCCGCTTGAGTCGCAGGGAATCCCGTTTGCGAACCAGAGTAAGGTACTTTCGATCCAGCTCCATGGTAGCCAGCAGCGCCGTGGTTTGACCATCCGGACTGAGAATCAGGTTGCGATAAATGGGGCTTTCAAGAAATTCCTTGCGAGCTAGGTCGCGGTCGGTATCTTCGTCGGTAAGTTTGCGCGGCTCATCCTTGAGTTGTGAGACCTTGACCTTGGGGCTGTAGAGCAGCGGGACGTCGAGCATGGAGGTAATATTGGCGACGCCGTCAATCTGCTTCAGTTCATCGCGAATTTCCCCCAGGGTAGCCAGCGATGCATCGTCAAACAGGTCCCCTTCTTTGGGGGTATAGGTGACCACCAGAAAGTCACTGCTGCCATAGTGCTGCAGTGTCTGGCGAAAATAGTCCAGGTCTTCGTCGTGTTCCAGGGTCAATGAGTCAGCAGAGGCGTCCAGCTTGAAGTTCGGTAATCCGAAAGCCATGCCCACCGCCAACAACAGGACTGCAATCAAAACAGCCAGAGGATGTTGAAGAACGATGGATTGGTAAATTCTCAGTAACCTTGCTGACATGGGTATTCCTTATTCTTCTGGTGGGTAGGCACAAGCGGCACATTATGCCAGAAGAAACTAGCGTGCCGCACGTCAGTCGTTGGTGAAGTATTTACCGGTCGGTATGGCCCAGCGGACGGTCGGGATCAATCAGGTTACGCACCCGTTGCTTGAGTATTTTTGCCTCCGGGAAACCGCCGTCCCGAGTGCGCTCCCAGAGCGACTGCTCATCGAGGAAAATTTCGAAGGTGCCGCTGATTTCTGCCGGTCTCAGGACAACTTCTGCAAGATCATCGGCAAAGGTGCTCAGCAGTTCCTGCGCCAGCCAGGCCGAGCGCAGCAGCCACTGACAGCGCGAACAATAGGTGATGACGATGCGCGGTTTCGGGGACATCGGGTACACTCCAGTGTCATGACGTGGGATGGCAAGATAACTTTCGGGCAGCAAATATGAAAGGGGTAATTCTCGACGCCGACAGCCTTGGATCGGAGGATGTGGATCTGCGACCGATTACGGACCTGCCGTTGTCGTGGGCAGTCTATGGCAATACCGAGCCGACAGAACTCGCCGAACGCATCGCCGGCGCCGAAGTGGTGCTGACCAACAAGGTATTGATCGGGCCGGCGGACCTGACCCCCGAGTTGCGTTATATCGGTGTGCTGGCCACCGGTACCAATGTGGTGGATATCAATGCCGCGAGGGCATGCAGTGTGGTGGTCACCAATGTGACTGGCTATGGTACCGGTTCGGTGGTTCAGCATACCTGGGCCATGATTCTGGCGCTGACAACCCGTCTGGCGGATTACAATATCGCCGCGCTGGATGGGCGTTGGGCCGACAGTCGTACCTTTTGCCTGCTAGACTACCCGGTTTCAGAGTTGGCGGGAAAGACCCTCGGCATTATCGGATATGGGCGACTGGGTCATGGGGTGGCGGAGATTGGTCGGGCGTTTTCCATGCGAGTGGCCATCGCCTCCCTACCATGGCGGCAGAGCGGTGGGGAAACCCGCATACCGCTGGACAGATTGCTTCGCGAAGCCGATGTGGTCAGTCTGCATTGCCCGCTCACAGCGAAAACCCGCCACCTGATTGGTCGGCGCGAGCTGGCTATGATGAAGCGGTCGGCATTGTTGATTAACTGTGCCAGAGGG
>CATLZI010000044.1 GCA_950063125.1 uncultured Porticoccus sp.
CGCGGTGAACAGCCGGCCGCGGTGGAGGAAGAGTCCACTGAGATTATCGGTGAAGCACCGGCCATGCAGGAGGTGTTCCGCGCCATAGGACGACTGTCCCACTCCAACATTACTGTGCTAATCAATGGCGAGTCCGGCACCGGCAAGGAGCTGGTCGCCAAGGCATTACATGACCACAGCCCACGCCACAATAAGCGTTTTGTCGCTCTCAACATGGCAGCGATCCCCCACGATTTGATTGAATCTGAACTGTTTGGTCATGAAAAAGGGGCTTTTACCGGTGCAACCCAGCGACGTGAAGGCAGGTTTCAACAGGCCGATGGCGGGACACTTTTTCTCGATGAAATCGGAGATATGCCGCCTGAAGCACAAACACGATTGCTGCGGGTACTGGCTAACGGCGAATTTTATCTGGTCGGCGGACACACACCGGTAAAAGTCGATGTACGTATCATTGCCGCCACTCACCAGAATCTTGAACAACTGGTGGTGGAAAATCGTTTTCGTGAAGATCTGTTTCACCGCCTGAATGTCATCCGCATTCACCTGCCGAAACTGGCAGATCGGCGGGAAGATATTCCCATGTTGATGCAGTATTTTCTACAACGCGCCGCCAAGGAGCTTGAGACAGAGACCAAGACCCTGTCCAGCGAGGTTGAGCAGTTCCTCAGCCTCCTGCCCTGGGCCGGCAACGTTCGTCAGCTGGAAAATACCTGTCGCTGGCTGACCGTAATGGCATCCGGCCGGGAGGTACATATGGAAGACCTGCCACCGGAGTTGCGCGACAGCCCGGTGGAAAAGAATGTCACATCGGGAAGCTGGCAACAACAATTGCGGAGTTGGGCTGATGCCGAGTTGCATGCCGGTCGGCAGGATATACTTGCGTCAGCTGTGCCGATTTTTGAGCGCACCCTGATCGAAACGGCACTGAGTCATACCCGTGGACGGAAACGTGATGCAGCAGAATTATTGGGATGGGGAAGAAATACCCTCACCCGAAAACTGAAAGAGCTGGGGATGAATGATGAAGAAGATCATTAATCCGGGCAACCCATCAGCCGGTCGAACCTGCAGCAATTGCAGACTCAACCGGCCTGAGCAGCACTAGTGCGTTACATCTTTTTTATCCGACTCAGCTTCCTGCTCTTTCTTCTCTTTCGCCTCGGCAACAGCCTGGGCAAATAGCGCTTCAAAATTGACTGGCGGCAACATCAACGCCGGGAAAGTACCCTTGATCACAATATTGTCTACCACCTCCCTGGCATAGGGAAACAGGGTTGCAGGGCAAAGCACATTGATAACGTGTGTCATCTGGGATTTATCCAGCCCCTTGACGAGAAATACACCCGCCTGATGTACTTCGATAAGGTAAACCGTGTCGTTGCCATCCTTAACCGTAATCGTCACAGTGATAACCACTTCAAAGTGCGTCTCATCCAGCCGATTGGTTTTAGTCGCCAGCTCCTGTGCAATTTGCGGTTTCAGCTCGCGATGAAAAGCTTCAGGACCCATGGGAGTTTCGAACGAGAGGTCTTTCAGGTAAACCCGCTGCAGGGCAAACTGTGGGGATTCAGTACCAGCTGGCGCCGCGTCATCAGTAACGTTTTCTTCTGTCATAGTCATGCCTTTATTCGTTCAATATTTGTGCCTGGCCAATCATGTACTGACATGGCTGACTGGAGCCCATCAGAGCTCCAGGCAACTCATCTCAGCGGTTGTCATCAGCGATAATAGTATCCAGTTCGCCCTGTTGTTCCATGCGGCGCAGGTCGTCATAACCGCCAATATGGGTTTCACCAATCCAGATCTGAGGCACGGTGTGGTAACCGCTCAACACCACCAGCTCTCGCCTCATGGCCGGATCATTATCCACAGGAATTTCCTGGTAAGACAATTCTTTTGCTGCAAGAAGATTCTTTGCTGCAACACAGTAACCACAACTACGGGTGGTGTAGATTTTTACCGCAACCATGTCAGCTTTTGACAACCGGCAGTTGCTGACTCTGCCACTCCATCATACCGCCGGTAAGCCGGAACACTTTAAAGCCATTTTGCCGCAACCGGCGCCCCGCAGCTCCAGCATTCTGCCCCACTTTGTCGGCGATAATAATAAATTTTTCACGGTGCTCATCCAGCTCAGCGAGTTTGTCTGACAGTTTTGCCTGGGGAATATTCACCGCTCCGGCAATATGTCCCGCTTTGAACTCCTTGCTGTCCCGAATATCGAGCAACAACGCTTCATCTGCATTGATCATACGAGTAACGGCATGGACGGATAGGGGTCTGCCACTTTTAATGCGCTCATTGATGGCAAACAGATAAATCAATATCAGCAATACACTCACCAGCACCCACTGCTCGCTGATAAAAACAAAGAATTCCACGATTAAGATACCTACAGTTACGGGCCGGACCAAACCGGCCCCGGGAAGCTGCGAAAGTATACACACCACGCTCTTCTCTAGGAACCACCATTAGCACTGAAACACCTTTACAGGTAAGATTCACCTACCATTCAAACTTGCTGGAAAATCCCTGACTGAAATCATGAGCGAGCAAAAAAAACCGCTGGTTTTGCTGGTGCTTGACGGCTATGGCCACAGCGACAGCAACGAATCCAATGCCATACAGGCGGCCAAAACCCCGGTTATGGACCACCTCCGGAGCCAATGCCCCCCAACACTTATTGCCACGTCGGGACTGGCTGTGGGCCTGCCCGAAGGGCAGATGGGAAACAGCGAAGTGGGCCATATGACCCTCGGTGCCGGCAGAGTGATCTATCAAAGTTTTACCCGCATCAACAAGGCCATTGCCGACGGCGACTTTTTCACCAACCCAGCCTACAGTCGCGCCATCGACAAAGCGATCAGCGGCAAGAACAGGGTTCATATTCTCGGGCTCCTGTCACAGGGCGGTGTCCACAGCCACGAAGATCACATCAATGCCATGGTGGAGATGGCCGCACAACGGGGGGCAAAAGAAGTTTACGTACACGCCTTCCTCGATGGCCGGGATACCCCCCCGCGCAGTGCAGAGCAATCACTGCAACGCACTGCCGCCAGGCTGGCCGAACTCGGTGTGGGCAGAGTCGCCTCTATCTGTGGTCGCTTTTACGCAATGGACCGCGACAATCGCTGGGATCGCGTTCAGGCCGCCTATGACCTGCTCACGCTGGGCAAGGCCGAACACAGCGCAGCCAACCCGGTCGAGGGACTCCACGCCGCTTACCAACGCGGCGAGAATGACGAATTCGTACTACCGACCCTTATCACCGACGATTTACACCCGGCTGTCACCATCCGGGATGGCGATACCGTATTATTCATGAATTTCCGACCGGATCGTGCCAGGGAAATGACCCGCGCCCTTGTGGACAAGGATTTTTCGGGTTTCTCCCGCACGGCCCATCCAGCGCTGGGCGCCTTCGTGATGACGACAGAATATGCAGCGGATATCCAGGCTGACTGCGCATTCCCGCCCGAAGATCTGCATAACACATTGGGCGAATACCTAAGCAATCGGGGCATGACACAGCTGCGCATTGCCGAAACAGAAAAATATGCCCATGTGACCTTCTTTTTCAACGGTGGTCAGGAAACCCTGTTCCGGGGGGAAGATCGCATCCTGATACCCTCCCCGAAGGTCGCCACCTACGACCTGAAGCCGGAAATGAGCGCCTATGAGCTGACGGATGAGCTGGTTAAAGCCATCACGGGCTGCCAATACGATGTCATTATCTGCAACTATGCGAACTGCGATCAGGTGGGCCACAGCGGTGTCTTTGACGCCGCAGTAAAAGCGGTGGAAGTCGTGGATGCCTGCCTGGATCGAGTACTGGAGGCACTCCGGCAAACCGGAGGTGAATGTTTGATCACGGCGGATCACGGCAATGTTGAACAAATGTTCGACAAAGAATCCGGCCAGGTGCACACCCAACATACAACCTTGCCGGTACCACTGACCTACGTGGGCCAAAGACCGTTGATGCTGATGGAAAACGGCTCACTTGCAGATGTGGCAGCCACCCTGCTGGATCTGCTGGATCTACCACCACCACCAGAGATGACCGGACACTCTCTGGTCAGTTTTGCCCGTTGACGAAAACAACATGGCTGAGGGATATGATCAGGATACGACAGGCTCTGCTTACGGCAATGGCCTTTCTCCTGTTGAGCACAGCCAGTGCCGGGGAAAAGGAAGATCGCGCCAAGCTGGAAAAAATCGGCAAGGATATCAGCAAACTTGAGCAATCCATCAAAGGCCAGAGCCGACAACAGGACAAGCTGGCCGGTGAACTGAAAAAAATTGAGCTGGCCTCCGCTGACCTGAGCAATAAAATTTCCACCATTGAAAAGCAGCAGGCAGCACTGAACAGAGAGCTCATTCAACTTGAGAAACAACAGGCTGAGCTCGAGTCATTAAAACGCACGCAACAACAGCTGATCAGCAAAGAGATCGTTGCTGCTTACCGGCTCGGCAGCGAGGAACCCATCAAGCTTCTCCTCAACCAGGAAGATCCGGAAAAGCTCAGCCGAACCCTCAAGTACTACGATTATTTTCTTGCGGCACGCGCTGAAAAGCTCGCCGCGTACCGACAGACGAACCAACGACTCGAGACCACCAAAACCGATATCGCCTCCCGCGAGCAGTCACTGGCCAAATCGCGCCAGCAACTGTCCATCGAACAGCAGACCCTGAAAGAAAATCGCCAGCAGCGAGAACAATTACTCACTTCGCTGGACGAACAGATACAGAGCTCTCAGCAAACACTGAGTCAGCTCAGAAATGAACGTCAACGTCTGGAAACGGTACTGAAAGCACTGGAACAGCGTGCCATGCAGTTGGCAGCCCCGGCATCCAAACAGCCCTTCAGCAAACAGAAGGGCAAGCTACCCTGGCCAGTATCCGGCAAACTAACCCGGCATTTTGGGGCAATACGCAACGCAGATATCACCTGGAACGGCTGGTTGATGCAAGCCACCGAGGGGCTGCATGTACACAGTATCCACCATGGCCGAGTCATTTTTTCCGACTACCTGCGGGGTTACGGACTGCTGGTGATCATTGATCACGGCGAAGGCTATATGAGTCTCTACGCCCACAATCAGGTCTTGCTCAGGGAAACCGGTGATTGGGTAAAGCCCGGAGAGCGCATTGCCAGAGTGGGCAACACCGGTGGACAGGCAGATCATGCACTTTACTTTGAAATTCGACATAATGGTAAACCCACCAATCCGAAGCCATGGCTGGCCAGCAAAGCCGGATCCTGAAAGGTTCCAGAACGAACACCGGCCAAACCACTGTCAATCAATCAGGATATTTCATGAAACCGCTGACCAAATCACTACTGACGACGCTACTTTTACTGGTATGGCCAGTGATTTCGTATGCAAATGAAGATTCTGAAAATGCCCGCTTGCCACTAGAAGAGTTGCGCTATTTCACTCAGGTGTTTGACCAGATCCGCCAAGCCTATGTCGAAGAAATTGACGATCAGGCACTATTGGAAATGGCCATTAGCGGTTTGCTCAACGGGCTGGACCCTCACTCCCTCTATCTGGACGAAAAAGCCTTTGGCGAGTTACAGGAGAGCACTAGCGGAGAATTTGGTGGACTCGGCATAGAAGTGGGAATGGAGGGTAGTTTTATCAAGGTTATCAGCCCAATCGACGACACCCCTGCATACCGCGCCGGCATTCAGGCGGGGGATCTCATCATCAAGCTTGATGATCAGCTGGTTCAGGGCATGACACTGACGGAAGCGATTGAATTGATGCGCGGACCCAAAGGATCAAAGGTCACTCTGACAGTTGTCAGACAAAATACCGAAGGCCCTTTTGAGGTGGAAATCACCCGCGACATTATTCAGGTAATGAGTGTCCGTCAAAGAACACTGGAACCCGGCTTTGGTTATGTCAGAATTGCACACTTTCAGGAAAATACCGGTGCCGACTTCCGGGAGGCTCTGTCTGATCTCCAGAAACAGAAAGACGGTCTGAAAGGGCTGGTGCTGGACTTGCGCAACAATCCGGGCGGATTACTCAATTCATCAGTGGATGTTGCCGATGCACTGCTCGACGGTGGGCTGGTGGTTTATACAGAGGGCCGGATTCCCAGTTCAAAAGAACAGTTTTATGCCACGGCTGGCGATGCACTGAATGGTATTCCAGTTGTTGTACTGATTAATGAAGGGTCGGCTTCAGCGGCGGAAATCGTTGCCGGAGCGCTCCAGGACCATCACCGAGCGGTACTGTTGGGTACTAGCAGTTTTGGCAAGGGTTCAGTCCAGACAGTGATACCACTGGGAGCAGAACGGGCCATTAAGCTGACCACCGCCCGCTATTACACGCCCAACAAACGCTCTATACAGGCGGAGGGGATTCAGCCCGACATTATCGTCAGGCCGGCGGAGATTCACTTGCTTGAAACGCAGAAACAGATCAAGGAAGCCAATCTTACCGGTCATCTGAGTAGCGGTAATGACAAGCAGTCAGCTGACAAGGACGATCTGCTGCAGACAGACAACCAGTTATACGAGGCCATCAACCTTCTGCAGGGACTCGAGATTTTTTCACGGAATACCAGCCGAGCTGACGCCGGTCAATAGAACATGTAATCACATTGACTTTTCAGGAAAAATTGTGCTGAATTGGCGGGGTGTTTACTCTTTCGAGATATTAGGAAAATAATCGGATTGTGTGGAGACCTTTACTAAAACGATACCAGCAGTAGCAGTACACGGGAGACCACATGGTAACGCCAAGAAAAGCAGAAGATGGCAGTCAAAAACCACTAATAAGAAGTGACCGTTTTTTTAAACTTCACAACTTCTGGTTCTTTGCCACACGCGAGGGTGCGGCCGTTGGTCCGTTTGACTCCAAAGAAGGGGCTGTTCAGGCCGTAGCTGACTACATTGAATTTGCCAAGAAAGCAGACGAGGAAACACTGCAGTTTTTTAAAATAGGGACGCGTTACGCCATCTAACACGCCCGCACCCGATATTCCCGGCTCAAAGCCGCACTTCGATACCCCGTTCTGCCATATACGCCTTTGCCTCCCTGACAGTATATTCCCCAAAGTGAAATATGCTTGCCGCCAATACAGCGTCGGCTTTTCCTTCAATGACGCCATCGACCAGATGCTGCAGATTGCCTACACCACCTGAGGCGATAACAGGAACATCGACGGCATCACTGATGGCCCTGGTGAGGGGAAGATTAAACCCGCTTTTGGTGCCATCCCGATCCATGCTGGTAAGAAGAATCTCACCTGCACCAAAGGAAGCCATCTGCTCGGCCCAGGCAACCGCATCAATACCGGTAGCAATACGGCCACCATGGGTAAACACTTCCCAGCGCAACGGCTCGTTGTCAGCGCTCACCTGTTTGGCATCAATGGCGACCACAATACACTGCGAGCCAAACCGCTCTGCCGCCTGCCGGACGAACTCGGGGGTATTGACGGCAGTCGAATTGATGCTGACTTTATCCGCCCCGGCATTCAGCAGTGAACGGATATCCTCAAGGCTGCGTACCCCCCCGCCAACCGTCAGGGGAATAAACACTTCACTGGCCATTCGCTCCACCGTCTGAATCATCGTGTCCCGCTCTTCATGACTCGCGGTGATATCCAGAAAAGTGATTTCGTCAGCACCTTCCTCGTTATAGCGCTTAGCCACTTCAACCGGATCACCAGCATCGCGTATATCGAGAAATTTAACCCCTTTAACCACTCGCCCCTTGTCCACGTCGAGACAGGGAATAATTCGCTTGGCCAGCATTAATGATCATCCTCATTTTCATTCTGCTCATCGAACAGGTGCCCCATCTTGCCGGCTTTTGTCGCAAGATAACGAAAATTGTGGGGGTTTCGGCCCGACTGCAACGCAACCCGCTCCACAACTTCTATCCCGAGACTCTCAAGCGCTTCTACCTTGCGGGGATTATTGGTTAACAGTCTGACCCGGGTTATCTGCAGGTGCCTGAGCATCGATTGGCAGATACTGTAATCGCGCAGATCTGCGCCAAAACCGAGCTGCTCATTGGCTTCCACGGTATCAGCCCCGGCATCCTGAAGATGATATGCCCTGATTTTGTTGAGCAGCCCGATACCACGTCCTTCCTGACGAAGATAAAGGATGACCCCACGACCTTCAGCAGCAATACGCCGCATCGCCTCTTCCAACTGCGCACCACAGTCACAGCGGATGCTGAAAAGTGCATCACCGGTAAGGCACTCGGAGTGAACGCGCAACATAACAGGTCGATCACCGGTGACGTCACCCATGGTAATGGCCACGTGCTCTTTATCGCTATTCACGTCTTCAAAGCCGTGAATATCAAACACCCCCCAGCGAGTGGGCAGTTTGGAGCTTTCAACAAAACGTAGGGTCACCAACGACTCCTGAAATTCGGCGGGTGGGTATTTTAGCCGGGATAGACGCCGAGTAAAGCTTGTCGGCCAGGTTTTTGGCGAAGTCTGAAAAGTTAATATTTTTTTCTCATCACCAGAACACCGGCCTCTTCACTCATTTCAATCTGACTCAAAAAACTGTTACCCAGCAAGACCTGCGCCGGGAAGTTACCGATCACAACGGTTGATCGAACTTGATGGACAGTGATATTGCCGATGCTCAGTTTATCGAGGTCGACGTGATAGGTATTCACAATACCACCTGCTGTGCTGGCATTACCTTTAATCCCGCGGCGAAAGTTCACCCCCAGCCGCTGGGCATCGTGCATATTCATGGCTACGGCACTGGCCCCGGTGTCCACCATAAAATCGACCGGGCGACCGTTGATATAGCCGCTGACATAATAGTGCCCATTATCAGCCCGGGGGATTCTGACCTCAGCCTTTTCCGCCGCGTGAAAACTGGCGGATATGCGATCTGAAAGCCCGAGAGACAAGCGCTTGCCATCCACCAGCAATACCGCCTGCTGGCTATCACTTTCCAGCAATGTAACGCCTTCCGGGCTGGTCTGACCCTGCTTGAGCAATTGCTGTTTGCCATTGATGACCAGCACCGCACTACCACTGAATAGGCCATTAACCAGAATCTCCGGCATCGACCAACCAGGGAGCGAACCTGTCAGCCCCATCACGCCCAGCAAGATTGCGGCAATCTTTTTTTTCATCCCTGTCCACGCTTACCCGAAAACCTTGACCAGTATCGGCTATAACACACCTGTTCGGTACCTAAAACCAGATTTGCCATACAGCAAACAGAATGAGCCAGGCAAACACACCGGCCAGCAGGTCATCCAGCATGATACCGGCACCACCTTCAACATGACGATCAAGCCAACAGATGGGCCAGGGCTTCCAGATGTCAAAAAGACGAAACAGGACGAACCCGGCCAGCGCCCAGGTCCAGGTCGCCGGCAGCGCTGCCATGGTCAGCCAGTAGCCCACCATCTCATCCCAGACAATCCCCTGATGATCCTTGACACCAAGGTCGTGGGCCGTCCTGCCGCAAAGGTAAAAACCCAACAGCGCGGTCAGTGCCACGATCAGTAAATAGAGCGTTAATGGCAGGGTGGCCAGGGCCGGCCAGATCAGCACGGCCACCAGGGTTCCGGCAGTACCCGGACCCTTGGGGGCCAGCCCACTGCCGAAGCCAAATGCCAGAAAATGCACCGGGTTTTTCAATAACTGTGCAAAAGAGGGGTTCAGTCGACGATCCATTCACTACACCTGGAAACCAGTAGCCAGCATCAATCATACCAGCGGCCAACAAAAAGACTAAAAGTGCCGATAACCCGTCTGCCCAACCTGCACCGACATGCCGTTGCCATCAATACAGCGGATTCCTGCGGTTGTGGTCATCCGGCCAACACAGGTGGCGATTAACTCACCCCTGGCTATCATACCGTCAATTGCAGCCAGGTTTTCAGGCGATACCGTAAAACAAAGCTCATAGTCGTCACCACCGCACAACACCCAATTCTGCACCGTCCCGGCATCGGCCAGTTTCTTCAACCAGGGTGCCACCGGCAACGCAGATAACTGCAGCTCGGCACCGAGGGCACTTTGTTCAGCGATATGCCCGAGATCTGCCAACAAACCGTCCGATACATCCAGTGCCGCCGATGCAATACCACGCAAATTCAGCCCTTCCTGCAGCCGGGGAGCGGGTTGATAAAAGCGTTTTCGCAATCGCTCACTGACCGCCGCGGCGAGTTTTGCCGAGGGCTCAAACAACAGCAGTGCCGCCGCACCCTCACCCAACGTCCCGGTGACAAAAACATGATCGCCTGCCCGGGCGCCACTGCGAGTCAGCGCCCGACCCGCTGGCACCAGACCCATGACCTGGATGGAAATACTCAGCGGCCCGGCAGTGGTATCACCACCAACCAGGGCACAGCCAAACTGGTCTGCATCCATCGCCAATGCCCGGGAAAATGCCTTCAGCCAATCCATATCAGCGCCGGGCAGTGTCAGTGCCAACGTAAACCAGCGGGGGGTTGCCCCCATTGCCGCCAGATCGCTGAGGTTAACCCGCAAGGCGCGACGGGCAATATCATCGGGGGCCGCATCATGGGGGAAATGCACTCCGGCGACCAATGTATCCACCGAAACAACCAGATGCTGGCCTGCTGGAATATCCAGTAGCGCGGCGTCGTCTCCGACGCCCAACATCACTCCATCAGCCTGACCAATGGCGGAAAAGTAGTGCTCGATCAGCGAAAATTCATTGAGTGACATATTCACCCTGCCCGGGATGGTGGAAAGAGAGTCAGCGCGTCCTGGCTGCCTTTACTTCCACCGCCCTGCGTTCAGCGGCCACTTTATCGAGGATGCCGTTGATATATTTGTACGCATCGGTTGGACCAAAGGTCTTGGCCAGATTGACCGCCTCATTGATGGCCACCTTGTAGGGGACATCGATGCGATAACACAACTCATAACTGCCCATGCGCAGCAGCGCCCTGGACACCGGGTCCAGATCGGTATTCTTGCGGTCGAGGTGGGCGCCGTAAACAGCATCCAGTTCGTCCAGATGCCGCGGAATACCGTGTAACAACTCCCGAAAAAACTCGGTATCCACCTTGCGCATATTGTTGTCGACAAAAAATTCCGCTTCGATACTGTGCAAGTCTGAACCGGAAAGCTGCCATTGATACAATGCCTGAACCAGTAACTGGCGAGCTTTTCTTCGTGTTGAGGGCAATGACAAGACAATCTCCTAAAGCTGACGGAAAAGGGAGATCATTTCCAGTGCGGTCAGCGCCGCTTCTTCTCCCTTATTTTCCTGATTATCACCAGCGCGCTGTTGCGCCTGCGCCAGATCATCGGTTGTCAAAACACCAAAGGCGACGGGCAGGCCCTCCTGCAGAGCGACCTCCCCGATGCCACGGGTAGTCTCGCTGCACACATAGTCAAAATGCGGTGTGCCCCCACGGATCACACACCCCAGGGCAACCACAGCATCATAACGGCGGGTTTTTGCCGCCCGACTGCAGGTCAGCGGCAGCTCAAAGGCGCCGGGAACCCAGAACAGATCAATAGCCCGCTCGCCGATACCGTGACGCAACAATGCCCGCTGCGCACCCGCCAACAGGCTGTCGGTAATCTGACTGTTCCAGCGCGCCACTACAATAGCGATGCGGGCGCCCTCCACGTTAAAC
>CATLZI010000045.1 GCA_950063125.1 uncultured Porticoccus sp.
GAGAAACCCGAGGCCAATCAGGATGAACGTGGCATCGATCGTCCCGACTATCAGATACTGGTAGGCAGCCCACAACGCCCGACGGTCGCGACCCTGGGCAATAAGGGCATAGGTTGCCAGAGAAGAGATTTCCAGAAACACAAACACATTGAAGATGTCGCCTGTGGCGACAATGCCGAGCAGACCCGCCAGGCAGAGCATATAGAGCACATAAAACAGCGGCTGCCTTTCTGATGGAATTTCTATTCTGATAGCTGTATTCGCAGCCAGCATCATCAATGCGCCAATACCACTGACGATCAGTAGCACATAGGCCGACAGCACATCAATACGATACTCAATACCCCAGGGGGCATCCCATCCGCCCAGGCTATAGCTCAGCACACCAAATTGATGAACCTGGAACACCAGCAACCCACTGATAACCACTGAGATAAGACTGGCCATACAGGCAAACAGCCAGGCGGCGCGAGCCCTGTCCAGTAATAAACAGGCCGGCGCTGCCAGCAGGGGCACAATCACTTGTAAAATGGGGAGATGGCTCAGCACCGCAGATCTCTTTCCTGTAGCTCTTCTTCCTCAACCGTGCCGTAGGCATTTTTGATGCGAACTACCAGCGCCAACGCCACCGCCATAGTGGCGATACCCACCACAATGGCGGTGAGTATCAGCACATGGGGTAACGGGTTGGAGTAGACACTCACACCCTCGGCAAGAATCGGGGCGCTGCCCCCCGCCACTTTTCCGACACTGATATAAAAGATAAAAACAGAGGTCTGGAAAATATTCAGGCCAATCAGCTTCTTGATCAGATTGCCCTGCACGATGACAATATAAAAACCAATCATCATCAATACGATTACCACCCAATAATTATAAAGCTCCGGCAACATTATTCAGCCTCAGCTCGACCGGCGGCATAACCGGCAAACGCATAAAAAATCAGAATCATCGCAGCGGCCACTGTGATACCCACCCCCAACTCAATACCGAGAATACCAATATGTCGGCCAGTAACAGGATCAGCGGCAAGGCGGCTGTAGTCCAGGTAATTCACACCAGTCAGAAAACTGACAACTCCCACACCACCGTAGAGTAAAACCCCGAATGCCGCCAACAATCGCAGGATTGACGGCTTGATCGCAGCTTCAGCCTTGGCCAGACCAAACAACATCGCGTACAGAATAATCGCCGCCGCAAAAATGACTCCCGCCTGGAAGCCACCACCCGGGCCATATTCGCCATGAAACTGGACATAAAGAGCAAACAGCAATATGAGAGGGATCAACATTTTGCTCACCACCCGCAAAATCATATGACCGCGCATTGTTTCAACAGCATTTGCCGGGGAGGGCCTTTGACGCTGATCTACCGACGTCAGCAGAATCAGCACACCCACCACCGCCGTAAATACCACCACCACTTCCCCTAGGGTGTCAAAGGCACGGTAGTCCGCTAACACCGATGTCACCATATTGGGAATACCAATTTCAGTGGGGGACAGCTGAATATATCGCGCAGCGACATGGGTGTGTGCAGGGGCATCCGGCGAACCAAAAGCCGGCATGTCCAGGGTACCCAATATCATCAGAGCACCGGTTACCAACACCAGAAAGAATGCCGCCCGCGGTCGCCGGTGGGCCGTCTGTTCAAAGCGACCGGTAACGGTCAGTGCAGTCAACATCAGCAAGGGGAAAACCCCTGCGCCTACAGCTGCCTCGGTAAAGGCCACATCCACGGCATCCATGGAAACAAAGAAACTGGCGGACAACAGGCCATAGATCCCTGCCAGCATCACGCAGGCAAACAGATCCCTCAGCCGAGCAATGGCCAGCGCGGTGACTACCAGAAGTAGCAGTAGCGTAATATCCAGGACTAGTTCGATGGAAGCACTCCCGTCATCGTCAATGTTACCCCTGCAGAGGCACCACCAGTGGACCTGACCGAAGCAATGATCTGCCTCCGCCTCCGACCCGGGATGCCAAAGCTATTGTTCATTTTTCCCATCGACCAACGGCCAGAGTTTTCCATGGAGCGCAGCTTTTGTCAGTGCGTGACTCGCAACCGGACTGGTGATCAGGATAAACAGTAAGATCAACAGCAACTTGAAAGAAATAATACTCCAACCCGCAAGTAGCATAAGGCCGAGCAGAATCAGCGTTGTAGCCAGTGTTTCCGTGACACCCGCGGCGTGCATGCGGGTAAAAAAATCGGGGAACCTCAGCACACCGACAGCACCTGAAATGATCAGAAAAGCGCCCAGCAAAAGACAGGCAGAGCTCAACAGATTTACAATGTTGGCAAGCATCAGAGGGAACCTCCCTCTTCGCTACGGTTGTATTCAAAATATCTGAGCACACCAACAATGCTGATGAAATTGATTAATGCATACACCAGTGCAATATCCAGAAAGTCGGGCCTGCCAAACAAAAAACCTATTACCGCGATCAACAATACGGTTTTGGTGCCAAACAGGTTAACCGCCAGAATGCGGTCGTAAATAGTGGGTCCAAGCAACGCACGGACAATCGCCATAACCATCACAACCAGAATTGCCACTGCACATGCAATCAGCATCTAAAGCTCCAGATCTGCAACGCGCCGATTCATTTCACCATCCTTCAGTTCGGCTATATTCTCTGCCGTCAGAGCGTGTACCAACACTGTAGTGCCTTCGATATCCATCGACACAGTGCCCGGCGTCAGGGTTATGGAATTGGCGTAGATGACTTTCCCCATATCGGTCTCCTGGCTTAACGGCAGTCTGGCAACACAGGGACTGATGGACTTATTGCCCAACCAGATGCGCTTCACCACATCGATGTTACTGAGAATAATCTTACCCACCAGCCAACAGTAGAAAAACAAAATATGCCCGCTCAGATGAAGAGGCTGGGATTCGTGATCGATCACATCCATGCGATGGGAAACCCAGACTGCGAATACCACAGAAAGCGCGCCAAGCGACAACAACAGCGGCGAATAGTAGCCAGAATTTCCCAGCCACAACACCATCAGTACAAAAGCAAGGCTCAGGCAGTGTTTCATGATAGTCCGTCGGTGATCCGCATGAGATAGGTATTGATACCTCGTTATATTTATATATATCTATAAAAAATACCGGCAGTACTCTATTTACTGAAGAAGGGCTTGTCGAGCATTACGGCCAGAATATCTTCTGGTATTCCGATTTAGCTTTATCAACGCTGCACTTGTCCAGAAGCACTTCTGGTTACCCAAGACCGCTTCACTATTAATTTTTGTGGCGATACAGTCAAGTGTCATCTGACGGGACGAGCAACGGGAGTTTCGCTCAGAAACATCCTTATAAATCGCCTGCCCCAATACGTTGACTAGCCAGGTGCTTTGCCTAAAGGTTGAACTCTGTTCGGCCGGCAACGTGAATTTTTCAGCTCTGGCCAGAGGCACAGGAGCAAATACATGGGAACTTGCAATATCATAATGTGCAACATGAGCAAGCGGGGATTAAGGAGGTATCGGGTTTGCGCAGGATTGACAGGAAGAAAATATTGCTGCCACGCCATTTTGTCCAGTGCGCAGGCATTCGTCACCACCGCCCCCATAACATCTTGGAGACAAAAATCGGTCTCGACTTTTGTTTCAGCACGGCACCCATAAGGCCCCACTTATTTTAATAATTTGCCGACTATTTGCTCATTGTTCCTACAAAAAAGCTTTGCTAAAAGCGTCAAAAATTATGTCAAATAAGCATCAGATTTGCACACAATATTTTGCAATGAAGAAAAGGCTGATCAGATAGTCAACCGGCTCTGCCAGACTGACAGGTACACCCTGATGCCAGGCAGAAACCCGACTAACATACGGGATAATCATTGCCTTCTATTAGCACTGACCTGACCGCGGCTCAGGGTTAACAAGCGCCTCATACGGCCGACTGACAGCAGCAAATTTTTCTTCATCCTTCAATGCGGCCAAAGCGCCGGAAAGCTCGGAAAATATTTTGCAGCTGGTCCCGTCCGGGTGAAAACCGGCTCGCGACAGTGTTTTCAGTGGCTGGAACTGAAAATCTGCGAGAAATAGGCGGGTACCGGATGCGCGGCAAGTATCAAGCAATTTATAAAGCGCCGCCACGCCGCCAGAATCGAGAATCGATACACCATCCAGATATAGCACGAGACCCTTTTGACCCTTGCCTAACTGGGCCAGCTCACCGAAGACACGGTCCGCAGCAGCAAAGAATAATGGACCATTTATTTTCAATACACGCCAGCCATCGGGAACTCCCCCATCGACCATTTTTTTATTGTTAGAGATATCGCTGATTTTTGTCATTTCGGCAATCTCTTTCATGAACAGCAAAGACGCCAGAACAAGACCTGCTGTAATCGCAATCACCATGTCAAACAATATCGTCAGTGAGAAACAAACCGCAAACACCAGCACATCGCTCGGCGGAGCAGTTTTCAGCAGGTGCGCGATCCGGGATGTCTCGCTCATTTTCCAGGCAACGACCACCAACAAGGCGGCCATGCTGGCCATCGGCATATACGATAAAAGCGAGGAAAGCCATACCACTGCAGCCAATACCACCAGGGCATGGATCATTGGCGCGATGGGTGTCAGTGCACCAGCCTTGAGATTGGCCGCCGAGCGGGCAATCGCAGCCGTGGCTGTAATACCGCCGAAAAAGGGCGCGATAATATTGCCTATGCCCTGACCCAACAATTCACTGTTGGCGCTGTGTTTTGTACCAGATGCACGATCCAGCACCACTGCACACAACAGTGACTCAATGGCCGCGAGCATCGCTATGGCAAAAGCCGCCGACAACAGATCCTGAGCTACTGACCAACTGAACGCCAATGCTGCCTCACCGGGTTGCGTTCTTTGCCAGGGCCATTGAATATTCGGCAATACTGATGAAATCCCCTCCCCGACCGTTCCATCGGGGAGGATAAAACTGAAGGTGGATCCAACCGTGGCTATATCCGCACCCTGTTGGTTCAGCATCACTGCCACCAGACTACCGACAACCACCGCCGGCAGGTGTCCGGGAACAGGCGTTTTCAGCAGAGGCCAGAGCAGCATCATCAGCAATGTGACCAGCCCCGTAATCAGACTCCATAACGAAAAATCGGGCAGGGCGTTGATCAGCGCCAATACTTTATCGGTAAAATGAATCGGCATGTCCGCAATATGCAAGCCCAGAAAGTCCTTGAGCTGCAGGACGGCAATCACGACTGCAATCCCCCCGGTAAAACCGAGGGTGGCCGGTTCCGGAATATATTCGATGTAACGGCCGAGTCGCAACAACGCCATCACGACCAGTATGATACCGGCCAGAATGCTCGCTACCAGCAGACCGGGCAGTCCATATTGCTGAACAACCGGATAGAGAATGACGACAAAAGCTGCTGTAGGACCCGAAACACTGAAACGCGAGCCGCCGGTCAGCGGGATAACGAAGCCCGCAATAATGGCAGTGTAAAGCCCGTACTGTGGCGCAACACCACTCGCGATGGCCAGCGCCATGGCGAGTGGAATGGCGATAATGCCAATGGCAATGCCAGCCATGGCATCTTTGAAAAAAATCTTTGAGTTGTAGGGGGTATCACTCAGAGACGTACGCAAACCATGAGCGATTTTTAGTGAAAAAAGGTGCGCGCGGTGGGCCATAGAGAAAACCTGAAGCGGCAGAAACTATTGAGTTTAAGGATCAGACAAATTAACATTCAATTAACATAATAACTGAAAACCGCTCCAGCGAGAAACACCTGATGGAAAATCGAACTGCCAGATTGACACTACTGATTGATCCGAAGAAAAAAGCCATCTTTGAAAGGCTGTGTGCCAATGAAGATGTCACCCCCTCCCAAAAGATTCGCCAATTTATCAGAGAATATGTCGAAGACAACCTGGGGCCTGACTGGCGAAATGAGGTCTTTGGCGATGAAGACAAAACTGGCTAACAGCGTTACAGGCCGCCACACCTGCACGGAAACGATGCCTTGATCAGCTGATTTGTTCGGTAAATGGCTTGCCTGTCAGCTCCAGAATAATCTCTTTTTTGCAAGTCAGGATTGTCACCTGATTTTCATTGCTCCAGTTCATACTGACCAGATCATCCATGAGCTCATCATCCAGCGCATCTGGCTGGTTACTTTCGGTATAACTGATAACCTCGGGGAAGACGATACGCAGGGACGGTTCTTCATCTGAGGGGTCGTTGAGACACTCAATAAATAGCAGACGCACATCGACATCGTAAACAAGGTTATAGATATAGGGGGACGTTTCGCCCAGGAGTTCGGCAGTCAGCGTCATAATGTTTCTCAACAACGATATATGGGGGGCTATCGTACCCTATTTTGTGACAATCTATTGGATTGGCGAGAATAATCTTGCCAATTTCGTCAGCAAAAGGAATATCAGACTACGTTTTTCCAGTGACTCAACCGTCAATGGCCGACAGCCACTGAAATCATCCAGCAACATAGTCTCCACCTCTCGGGCAAACGCCCAGTCCCTCACCATCAAGGTAATCTCGAAGTTAAGATGAAACGAACGGTTATCGAAGTTGGCAGTTCCCACATACGCACGGTCGCTGTCCACCAGCACCACTTTCTGATGCAAAAAACCGCGCTGATACTGAAAAGCCTGAATACCGGCGTACTGCATATCCATTAGAGCGGCATAAGAAGATAACTGAACAAGGCGATTATCGGTGATACCCGGCAACATAAGACGCACATCAACACCACGCAGGGCCGCCAGCTTCAGAGCATTACTAATCGATTCATCGGGAACAAAATAGGGGCTGACAATCCAGATGCGCTCCCTGGCACTGTTGATGGCATGTAAAAACATCAACTGACAGGAGTCCAGCAGATCAGCCGGACCACTCGGCAGCACCAGCACCTGCTGATCATTCGGCATACTCTCCGGATGCCAATTCATGGCAGGGACATCACCTGTCGCCCAATACCAGTCTTCCAGGAAGGAAACCTGTGTCCCTTTTACTGCCGGGCCTTCCAGTTGGACATGCGTATCCCGCCAGGGTTTAAGGCGAAGATGGTGGTGGCGATATTCATCACCCAGATTGGCCCCGCCAACAAAAGCACACCGACCATCCACAACAACCACCTTGCGATGGTTACGGAAATTGATCTGAAAACGCCGGCGTTTACGCCAGCGCCAGGTGCGAAAGGATTCAATGGTTATCCCCGCGTCCCGACAGACTCGCAAATAACGACGCGTCAATTTGAAGCTGCCAATGGCGTCGAAGAGAAAATAAACCCTGACACCCTGACGAGCCTTTGCCGCCAGCCGCTGTAAAAGTTCGTTACCCAAACGGTCGTCGCGAACGATATAGAACTGCACCAGTATATAGTCTTCGGCACCGTCTATTGCCGCAAAGATACGCTCGAAAATCTGCTCCCCATTGATCAGCAATGACACCCGGTTGCCACGGGTGAATGGCATCAGAGCCAACTGTTCAAGAAGTTGAACAGCGGCGGGAGCGTCGCCGGGCAGACTGAAATCCTGGGTCATTTCCGACAACAGCTTCTGGGCGATCCGCTGTATTTCCAAATCACCCTTACGACGCGCCTCCACATAGCCGTAGAACCGCCGCTGCCCAAACAGGAGATAAACAGGTACCACCAGCGGCGGTAAAAAAATCAATCCCAGCGACCAGGCTATGGCCCCCTGGGTCGTGCGGGCTTTGAAAATGGCTTCGATTGCCAGCGCAGTACCCAATATCACAGTCAGAATATAGACCGGCAGCCAGAACTCACCGATCCACTGCCAGCCCTGACCAATCAGCACCAGGGGTGGCCAGAGCCAATGACCCACTGGTTAGCCTCCCCCGCTGGTCGAAGGTGAACTATCGGGATTGGAATCACTGGTGGCGAGGCCCGCGCCACACCATTTGCAAAAACTGGCATCCCTGTCATGGCCTGCCTTGACGCAGTTGGGGCAGGGATACAAGGATTTTTCCCGCTGCATTTCACCGGCCAGTTCAGCCGTGATGATGCCCGTGGGTATGGCAATAATGGAATAACCGGTCAGCATCGCCAGCGTGGCAATAATTTGCCCTGATACCGTGTGAGGCGTGATATCACCGTAACCAACCGTAGTCAGTGTCACGATGGTCCAGTAAATGCTTTTGGGGATACTGGTAAAGCCATTTGCGGGGCCTTCCACGACATACATCAGACAACCGAACAGTGTGCTCAATACCAGAACGCAGGAAAAGAAGATAAAAATTTTCCGTCGGGCCTGACGTATGGATCTCATCAGCACATCGGCTTCAGATAGGTAGCGAGCCAGCCTCAACACCCGAAAAACGCGCAATACCCGCAACAGACGAATAATGAGCAAATAATGGGCACCGGTAAAAAACAAGGCCAGGTAGGAGGGGATAATCGAAACCAGGTCAATCAGACCATAAAAGCTGAACAGGTATTTGCGGCGATTGGGGGAGCAGAAAATACGCAGGCCGTATTCCACAGTAAACAGCGCTGTAAAAAACCATTCCACGGAAAAAAACAACAGTGCGTAACGGCTACTGAGAGATTCAACCGTGGTCAGTATGACAGCCAGCACACTGATCAAAATGGCATAGATCAGAAATATATCAAAACGTTGCCCCGCTTTGGTATCCGTACCAAAAATGACCCGGTAAAGCTGTTCGCGCAATTGCTGTTTGTCCATGGTGTGTCAACGACGCCCCTTTATTATTTGATAATTGACCGCCATACCGACAGCTTGACCAATCCTAAAGGTTGCAGCCCGGTTTGGGTAGTTAATCACGCCACTCAAAATCCGGCCATCAGACTACTGTCCACACCATCAAGGCCTATACTTGACTCATGGATCAGCCAACCCCGCTTCTTCGCTCCCTGTCACTCCTGGAAATCAGTTTTTATGGCATAGGGACTATTGTTGGTGCAGGGATTTACGTACTACTGGGCAAGGTTGTCAGCGACAGCGGCATGATGGCGCCATGGGCCTTTCTTCTGGCGGCGGTGGTTGTCTGTTTCAGTGCCGCCTCATATGCGGAACTTTCCCGACGGTTTCCCCACAGCGCAGGGGAGCCCGTGTATATCGTGGAATCGCTCAGATCCAGACACCTGGGCGCCCTCGTGGGGTATGCACTGGTACTGGGTGCCATTATCTCCTCAGCCACAATCACTCGGGGCTTTACCGGTTATATGGGCGTTTTTTCCCACCTGCCCGATTGGTCGATGATGACATTACTGATCATCACCCTCACCGCCATTGCTCTTTGGGGAACCAAACAATCTGTCACTATCGCCATACTGACAACCGTGCTGGAGCTGGCTGGTTTGCTATTGATCATCGTCATCAGCGCCGATGACGTCAAACAACGGGGGATTGACTGGTCATCGCTGATCCCCGAGTTCAGCACGGCAGAATTTACAGCCATCACCAGCGGGGCTTTTTTGGCGTTTTTCGCATTTATCGGCTTTGAAGATATGGTCCATATGGCCGAAGAGGTCAAAAATCCGCAGACAAACCTCCCCCTCGGGATTGCTATCGCCGTAACAGTGACAACACTTCTCTATGCCACCATTGCGATCGTCGCTCTGCAAACGGTGCCGCTAGAGAGTCTGGCCAGCTCGCCCGCACCAATGGTGCTTCTGGTCGAACGAAACAGTGACCTCCCGTTGCAACTGATGGGAGCAATCGGGGTCGTCGCCATGGTTAATGGCATACTTTTGCAAATCATCATGGTTTCCCGGGTGCTTTACGGTATGGCGAAACAACAACTGGCTCCGGCTCTGCTCAGTTCAGTGTGCACCGCAACAAGAACCCCCATTCCCGCAACACTGCTAGCTGGCAGCCTGATACTCGCCTTTGCCCTCTGGCTACCGGTCACCACCCTTGCCAGGGCCACCAGCTGCCTGATACTGCTCGTATTTACCCTCGTCAATCTATCCCTGTTATCCTTACACTATCGAGAGCGACAACGGGGGCCATTACAGCTGGGCTTGCCGGCGATTGGCGCATTACTCTGTATTGGCTTTCTTGTTATTCAAATCTGGAGCTGATCATGACATTACCCCGGGAAATGGCATGTATTGAAATCGGTAAACCCGGTTCGGCGGAGGTACTCACTGCTACCCACCGCCCTGTGCCAATACCTGGTGATAATGAGGTGTTGATTCGTGTCCGGGCTGCGGGTGTCAACCGGCCTGATGTGCTGCAACGCCAGGGGCGATATCCACCACCACGGGGGGCCTCAGATATTCCCGGTCTGGAGGTGGCCGGGGAAATTGTTTCCGTCGGCAGGAATGAAGCAAACTGGCAGGTGGGACAATCGGTGTGTGCACTCCTCAATGGCGGCGGTTACAGCGAATATGCCATTGCCCATGAAACCCTTTGCCTGCCGATTCCATCGCCCTTTAACCTAATTCAGGCCGCGGCCATTCCGGAGACATTCTTTACGGTCTGGAGCAATCTGTTCCAGCAAAATACTCTGCAGCCAGGGGAAACCCTTCTGGTTCATGGTGGCAGTAGCGGTGTTGGAACCACTGCAATCCAGCTGGCGAATATGCTGGATCATCGCGTATTCACCACAGCGGGCAGCGACGAAAAATGTGCCTATTGCCTGCAACTCGGTGCCGAGTCCGCGATCAACTACCGGGAGCAGGATTTTGTTGAGGAAGTGAAAGCGCTCACGGATGGCGCGGGTGCAGACGTGATTCTCGACATGGTGGGCGGTGACTATATTGGCAGAAATATCCATGCCGCGGCATTTCGCGCACGCATTCTGTCAATCGCATTCCTCAAGGGTTCCAGAGTGGAAGTGGACCTGATGCCCGTCATGCTGAAACAACTGGTACTGACCGGCTCCACGCTGCGGGCCCGTCCTGTATCGGAAAAAGCCGCTATTGCCAGGTCTGTACTGGATAAGGTCTGGCCATTGCTGGAAAATGGTGCCATTGCGCCAGTTATCAATGAAACTTTCCCGCTGGCCCAGGCCGCCAAAGCCCATCAACTGATGGAAAGTAGCGAACATATTGGCAAAATTGTACTCACACTGGACTAAAACCCGGAAAACCCTGTCACCATGAGCAAAGAATCTCGTCTTGTATATTCCACGGAGCGCGGGCGTATCAAGTCCGGCAATGCTGCACCGGCCAGACCTGCCGGTGATGGCATTGTACGGATACGCCGTGAAACCAGCGGCCGAAAGGGCAAGGGCGTAACCACCATCAGCGGTCTCGAAATGAGCGATAGCGAACTGAAGCCCCTGGCAAAAAAACTCAAGGAACTTTGTGGTACCGGGGGTTGTATCAAAGATGGCATTATCGAAATTCAGGGTGACCACCGTGAAAAAATTCGCGACACGCTGGTCAGTCGGGGTCATATCGTTAAGTTTGCCGGGGGCTGACCGATGTCGGTAACCGCACCATACGGCAGCTGGACATCGCCCATTGTCCCCGCGTTGCTCACCAGCACTGTGCCCGGGTACGCCTGGCCTCGAGTCGATCGCGGCAATCTTTACTGGCTGGAGTCCCGCCCGTGGGAAAACGGTCGATCGGTCATTGTACAAAAAGACCCGCAGGGTAATATCA
>CATLZI010000046.1 GCA_950063125.1 uncultured Porticoccus sp.
AACTGGCTCAGGGTAGCGCGCGATCAGGACGCCCGTGCCGGTGTTTTAAAACGACAACAGGCGCTCGAGTCACTGGCCCGTGACCTGTCTGAGTGTCAATCGATCATTGATGCGCTGTCTGTTGAGAAAAGTACCACAGAGCAGGCATTGCGGGAGCTTGAAGTCAGTCGTGAGAACATTAGCCACGATATGGCTGAGCAGCAGCGCCACTACGCGGAGCTTCGCTCCGTGTTGGCTGCCAACCAGATGCAGGTGGAGCAGTTTGCTGCCCGTCGTACCCGCGCTGAAAATGAGCTCAATGAAGCATTACAGCAGCAGCAGCTCGAGCAGGAAAATCTCAAAACTGCTCGACAATCCCTGTCAGTTGCCATTGAAATGATGGAGCAGGATACCGTCCAGCGTGAGCAATTGCTCCAGCAACGGGACAGCTTTCGGGCTGAGCTCGATCAGGCGCGGCAGGCTGCCAGACACGACCGCGACCACTGCCATGAACTGGCCATGCGTGAAAAGTCGGTCAGTACACAGTTGCACGCTGTTCTGGAAGGGATTGAACGTTTGCAGGTACAGGTGGCCCGACTTCAGGAGCGCCGCGAGCAGTTGCATGCGGTATTCAATCAACATGAAGATCCGACACTACAACTTCAGGAAGATCTGGCTGCACAACTGGAACGGCGTCTGACAGTGGAGAGAGAGCTTACTACTGCGAGACAGGCACTGGAAACGATCGAAGAGCAGATGCGCGAAACCGAAAAACGGCGTAGCCAACTGGAGCAGCAGATACAAACAGAACGGGTGGAGCTGGAACAGCATCGGCTTTCCGCCCAGGATCTGGCTACTCGCAGTAAAACGATTGCGGAACAAATCAGTGAGCACCGTTTTGATCTGGATAGTCTGTTGGCGGCACTGCCGGAAGATGCGGATCTCTCCCAATGGGAGGAGGAGTTGGAACGGCTGGCCAACCGCATTCAGCGGCTGGGTCCGATCAATCTCGCAGCAGTTGATGAGTTCAAGCTGGAGTCGGAACGGAAAACGTACCTGGATGCCCAAAACGCCGAGCTTGAGGAAGCGCTGCAGACGCTTGAGGATGCGATCCGAAAAATTGACAGGGAAACCCGTACCCGTTTCAGGGAGACCTTTGATCTGATCAACAGCTCCCTGCAGGAACTGTTCCCTAAATTATTTGGTGGCGGCCACGCTTATCTGGAATTGACGGGCGATGATCTGCTGGATACTGGCGTTACGATTATGGCGCGACCACCGGGTAAGAAAAATACCACCATTCACCTGCTGTCGGGTGGCGAAAAAGCCATGACAGCTATTGCATTGGTGTTTTCTATTTTTGAGTTGAACCCTGCGCCTTTTTGTATGCTTGATGAGGTGGATGCACCGTTGGATGATGCGAATGTTGGGCGCTATGCCAGAATGGTGGAAGAAATGTCTGCCAGAGTGCAATTTATTTACATTTCCCATAACAAGATTGCCATGGAAATGGCCAATCAGTTGATGGGGGTTACCATGCACGAACCAGGCGTGTCACGCTTGGTCAGTGTGGATGTTAATCAGGCCGTGGAGTTGGCGGAAGCCTAGGGCCTGTTAACAGGCCCCGGTAAATTACCCCGGTTGGCCAGAAGACCATTGCTGTTGCCACAGGGTTATTAAATTCGCAAAGCGAAATTTTGACAGGATAAAAAAGACGATGGAATTTGGTGCTCGCGAAATGATGCTTGCATTGGGCGTGCTGGTTGTACTGGCGATTGTCCTCGATGTGATCCGGCGTGTGCGTAATGCCCGTTACGACAGAATTCATATGTCAAAACGGAAACAGCCCATTTTTGATAGCGATGCCGGGCGGGATGAATATGGTAGTGAGTTGCCCGGCGGTGGCGCACGGGTTGTCGGCTATCGGAATGAATCCGATGTTGAGGAAATGAGCCGGGCTGTCAGGCAACGAGCCGAGGCCAATAAACCGAAATTGACGGCGCCTTTCAAAAAACCGGAACAATCCAGTCTTTTTCAGGAGGATTCGGTCCCACCGTCCGGACCTGTCCATGTGGAGCCGGCTGAGACTGTCCCCGATTCCTCTGGGGAGGTTACTGAGAACGAAGCTGTTGAGGAAGACGTTGTCGAAAGAGCGGTCGTTGAGAAGAAGGTTATTGAGAAAGAAGCTTCTGGCAGAGATACCGTTGAGAAAAAGGCATCGGGTTCAGAGCGCGCCACTCGGAAACCTGCCTCTGTCGTCAGTGTTGTGGTGATGCATCTGATGGCGGGTGAGGACAAGGTGTTTGCGGGACAGGCATTGCTGGATGCATTGCTTGCGGAGGGACTGCGTTATGGCTCGATGAAGATTTTTTATCGCCATGTCGGTGACGATGGCTCGGGGCCGGTACTTTACAGCGTGGCCAATTCCGTTAATCCCGGTACCTTTGACCTGAATGATATGGAGCAATTTACCACACCGGGTGTCAGCTTTTTCTTTGCCATGGAGGATGTCGATGATCCCGCCGCCGCTTTTGAGCTGTTGTTGGGCGCTGCCAGACAGATGGCCACTGATCTCGGCGGCACCTTGAAAGATGAAAGCCGCAGCGTCCTCACCCGGCAGACAGAAGAGCACTATCGGCAGCGCATAGCAGATTATTGCCGCACCCAGTTATCCGGAATTGAATAATGGCCTCACCGGACTCTGCCGTTCGGGAGGAAGCGGCTGCGCTGCGCAGGCAGCTGAATGATCATAACTACCGTTATTATGTGCTGGATGAGCCTTCAGTTCCGGACGTTGAATACGATCGCTTGATGCAGCGGCTCAACAGGCTGGAAACGGAGTTCCCCGCGCTGAAAACCCAGGACTCGCCCACCCAGCGCGTGGGTGGCGAACCGCTCAGCAGCTTTGAGCCGGTTACCCACGAAGTACCTATGTTATCGCTGGAAAACGCCTTCAGTGACGATGAACTGGTGGATTTTAATCGCCGCTTGCAGGATCGTCTTAAGAGCCAGGATTCGCTGGTTTATGTGTGCGAGCCGAAACTGGACGGGGTGGCCGTCAGCCTGCTCTATGAAAACGGCTATTTGGTGCGTGCTGCCACGCGGGGTGATGGTGCCACCGGCGAAAATATTACTGCGAACGTTCGCACGATTAATTCTGTTCCTCTCAGGTTGCAAGGTGAGAACTTGCCGGCGGTTCTGGAGGTAAGGGGTGAAATTTATATGCCCCGGTCCGGTTTTGAGCAACTGAATGCCAGGGCCAGATTCACTGACCAGAAACTGTTCGTCAACCCCCGCAATGCAGCAGCGGGGAGTCTTCGGCAACTGGATTCGAGAATCACCGCGTCGCGACCGCTGGAAATGATGGCTTACAGTCTGGGTCGTCTGGAAGGACTCCCGTGGCCGACTACGCATATGGACACGCTCCATTTGTTGAAAAAACTCGGCTTTCTTATCAGTCCCCATATTGAGTTGGCAGAGGGCATTCAAGGCTGTATTGATTACTATCAAAAAATGATCTCTGTTCGGCAGCAGCTGCCTTACGATATTGACGGGATTGTATACAAGGTTGATGACCTCGGGACCCAGCGGCGACTGGGCTTTGTGGCCAGGGCTCCCCGCTGGGCGATTGCCCGTAAATTTCCCGCTCAGGAGGAGATGACCCGGTTGCTGGATGTTGAGTTTCAGGTGGGGCGGACAGGTGCAGTAACCCCTGTCGCCCGGCTGGAGCCGGTATTTGTAGGTGGTGTTACGGTGAGTAATGCAACCCTGCACAACCAGGACGAAGTGATCCGGTTGGGTGTCAAACTTGGCGACAGGGTGATTGTGCGCCGTGCCGGGGATGTCATCCCCCAGGTGGTTAAAGTCATCGTCGAAGATCGGCCATCCGACGCCAGAGATGTG
Source organism: uncultured Porticoccus sp. (assembly GCA_950063125.1). GTDB lineage: Bacteria > Pseudomonadota > Gammaproteobacteria > Pseudomonadales > Porticoccaceae > Porticoccus. The sequence continues at coordinate 3,883 of CATLZI010000046.1, forward strand.
GTGTTTCCTGATCATTGCCCGGTTTGTGGATCACCGGTGGAACGGGTCAAGGGCGAAGCGGTAGCCCGTTGTTCCGGTGGACTGATTTGTCCTGCGCAGCGCAAACAGGCGATCAAGCATTATGCCTCCCGCAAGGCGATGGATATTGATGGCCTCGGCGACAAGCTGGTTGAGCAACTGGTGGATAGGGGACTAGTCAGCTCGGTAGCTGATCTTTACAAACTGACAGTCGATCAACTGGCGGGTCTGGAGCGAATGGCGGACAAGTCTGCTGCTAACCTGCTGGCCGCTGTGGCCGCTTCAAAGCAGACCTCGCTGCCACGCTTTATTTATTCACTGGGGATTCGTGAAGTGGGTGAGGCCACGGCGCGCAGTCTCGCAGAGTATTTTGGCAATCTTCAGGCTCTACAGTCAGCGGATGAAGAGCAGCTCCGGGAAGTACCCGATGTGGGACCGGTTGTGGCACATTTTGTGAGCACTTTTTTTCAACAGCCGGAGAACCGGCAGATTGTGGAAGCGCTGCGTGAAGCGGGTGTGCATTGGCCGGATATGGTGGCACCTGATAAATCATCGCTGCCACTGGCCGGCGAAACCTGGGTGCTGACCGGCACACTGACCTCGATGGGAAGATCCGAGGCAAAAGAGAAGTTGCAGCAATTGGGAGCACGTGTGGCCGGCAGTGTGTCATCTGCTTCTGCTTGTGTGGTGGCAGGCCCAGGCGCAGGTAGCAAGCTGACAAAAGCCAGAGAGCTGGCGGTGCCGGTCATGGATGAAGATCAGCTGTTGGCCCTTTTTAAGACGCACGGACTGCTTTGACAAACAATTCCACTGTTCCCTGAATGGCTGCTTTGTGAGCTTTTAAAGGCACTTTTTCTGACTGTTTGTATCGCAAATGACTGACAACCCTAACGCCTTGACGGAGAGTCCGACCGGCAGCTTTCGTTTTTACCTGCAGGGTATGGGCGTGAGTTCCTTTGCGCACGGTTTGCAAATCGTGCTGTTTCCCTGGCTGTTGGTCGGCGTTTTGAATGAACCGGCCGAGCGTGTTGGTATCGCGCAGATGGCCCTGATGCTGCCACAGCTGTTATTTGTATTGTGGGGTGGTGTCATGTCGGATAATCGCCACCCCGGACAGCACCTGTTTCGGCTTTATCTGCTCTATAACCTGCCTTGTCTTTTGCTGATGGGAACACTGTGGTCAGGGCAGCTATCTTTCAGTGTGATGCTGCTCTACGGGGTCTGTTTTGGCACCATCACCGCGTTTGTGCAGCCCGCCAGGGAAAGTCTGTTGTCGCGTGTTGTTGACAGTCAGTTGCAACAGGCTGTCGCGAGGGCTTCTTTTGTGCAGTTTACTGCCCAAAGTGCCGGCATTCTGCTGGCTGGCTATATGGATCGTATCGGCCTGTTGCCATTGATTGCTCTTCAACTGGTAATGCTGACCACTTCCGGCTGGTTGCTGCGAAACAGTCTCGGTTACTTGCCTGAGAGCAGTATGGGTCGCCGCGGTTCTACCTGGGTGGACATGATGTCCGGCTTGAAACTGGTTTGGCATCACCGGCGGTTATTTCAGTTGATGATGGTGGTTGCGGCAACCGGTTTTCTCGGTTTTGGGCTCTATCTTGTTGCCATGCCCCTGTTGACCCGTGAGGTTTACCAGCAGGGGGCGTCCTTTTTTGCGTCCATCCAGTTTACCTTTATGTTGGGTGTGATCATTGCCAATGTGATTATTATTCGACTGGTGGGGCGGTTCAGACAGCCCGGCAGAGTGCTGTTGGCCAGTTTGCTGATACGTGGACTATTTCTGATCATCATCGCCCTTCACCCGCCCGTCTGGCTATTATTTTTACTGGTGTTGCTGTGGGGTGGCGCCTCGGGGGTTGCAATGATGCTGGGCCGCTCTCTAACCCATGAGGAGTCACCCCAGAAGTATCGGGCAAGGGTAGTCTCTGTTTACCAGTTATCGCTGTTTGGTGCTGCGACAGTCGGTGCGTGGCTCAGCGGTCATGCTATTGCCTCCGTGGGGGTGCTGGCAGCCATTGGTACGTTGGGTGCATTGACCGTGGCGGCGGCGTTAGTCGCCATTAAATTCAGTGATCTCTGGAAACCATTGCCCAACGACTCCCGGGAATGCTGATCGGTTCAGCAGGATTCCCGAAAAGCCAGCAGGGCTGCAGTGACTGCCACATTCAGTGATTCCACACCATTGTGCATGGGAATCCGAAGGTGGGCTGTGCAGCAGTCGTTGACAGTTTTTGACACCCCTTCTGTTTCATTGCCCAGCACATAAATGACTGGTGTTTTCGGTCGGAAATCAGTGAGTGTGTTTTCTCCGTGGGAGGACAGGGCGCAGCAGGTGACGCCCCGTTGCTTGAGTGCCTCAAGCGCCTCTGCCAGATTGTCGCAGTGAATCAGTCTGCTCTTGAACAGTGTTCCCGCGCTGGCCTTTATGACCAGCGGAGAAATGGCGGCAATACCCTGGGCGGGTAACAGTAGACCGTGGCAGGGGCTGGCGGTTACCGAACGGATAATCATGCCGAGATTTTGTGGATTGGTGATCCCGTCCAGCGCAATCAGGCTGTAATTGCCCGCTGGTGGTTTGGTGAGAAAGTCTTCCAGTAACAGGTGGTTGGGGCAAGCCAGATCCGCTGCCACGCCCTGATCCTGCTTGCCGTTGCGAGAAATACGCGACAGCGCCTGACGGCTGTGAAACCTTATCTCCACACCCCGAACTTCGGCCAGTTTCATGATCTGGGCAATGATACCCCCCGTCTGATTGGACTCGGCAAGGTGGAGCCGGTAGCAGGGAATGTTATGGTCTTCGAGTGCTTCGAGCACCGGCTTGCGTCCATAGATGGTGAGCATTTTGTCAAAGAAACGCTTTCGCTCGAGATACTCGCCCCTTTGGGCGGGCGCATTATAATGCTGTGTCATTGTGTGCAACCCGAAACCGATAAACCCGTATTATAAGCCTATGCAGAAGCTAACCAATAAACAGTTAGATCATTTTAGGGATATGCTGGAACGCTTGCGGATCGAGCTCCGTGAATCGCTGGATCTATCCTCAGATGCGAGCCGAACCGTGGCCCTCGACCAGACCATGGTCGGCAGATTATCGAGAATGGATGCAATGCAACAGCAGCAGATGTCCCATGCCAGTAGAGCTGCTTATCGCAAGCGCCTGGTGGCAGTAGAGCAAGCTTTGCGGTTACTGGATGACGGGGAATACGGTTGGTGTGAGCAATGCGGCGAGCTGATTGATACCCGGCGGCTTGAGATAAAACCTGAATCGGCTCGCTGTATTGGTTGTCAGCAGCGCAGTGAAACCGGGGAAACCTGATGCCGCAAAGTTCGTTAACTGAAAAGTTCGTTAACTGATTTCTTGCGGATTTGTCGCCGATTCAAGAATGGCTTTGTAGGCTTTGACAGTTTCTGCCAGCCCCAGAGTAATCGCGTCTACAATCAGCGCGTGACCGATTGAGACTTCTTTCAGACCGGGAATCGTCGAGAATCTGGGCAGGTTGTGCAGGTTGAGGTCGTGTCCGGCATTGACGCCGAGGCCGAGTTCCGAGGCCAGTAGCGCCGCCCGTCGGTGCTGTTGATACAGGTTTTCCAGTGTATCCGGGCCACTGTTCCAGGCTGCAGCATAGGGGCCGGTATACAGCTCGATGCGGTCCGCACCGAGCTGTTTTGCCAACTCAATCTGTTCGGGGATGGGATCCATAAACAGGCTTACCCGGATCTTGAGAGACTTCAATTTTTCGATAATCGGTAATAGTTTGTCTGCTGTTTTGGTCAGATCAAAACCGTGATCGGAGGTGAGTTGGTGATCCGTATCCGGCACCAGTGTGCACTGGTCGGGCAGCGCCGCTTCTGCCAGTGAAGTCAGGCCCGGGTAGCTGCCCCTCTGCGCTGCAAACGGATTGCCCTCAACATTGAATTCTATGTCAGGTAATGGTTTGAGGAGCTCGGCCAGTTGCAATACATCGCCGGGTCGGACATGGCGCTGGTCCGGTCTGGGGTGCACCGTGATGCCATTTGCGCCATGGCTGATACAGGCCCTGGCATGTTCGATCAGATCCGGGTAGTTCCCTTCACGGGAGTTGCGAATCAGGGCGATTTTATTGAGGTTGACGCTGAGAGCGATGCTCATGTTTTATTGGGCATCCAGCAGGGTTGCTTCAATAATCCGCACTGGTTGCCTCGGGACATCATCATGGGGGCCTGACTTCCCGACCGGGACACGGGCAATTTTGTCTACCACCTCCATGCCTTTGGTCACTTTTCCAAATACCGCATAACCGGGGTTCTGCGGGGTTTTATCCAGATTCCAGTTGTCGTCAAGGTTGATAAAAAACTGCGCCCTGGCGCTATTGGGGTCGGATGTTCTCGCCATAGCTACCGTGCCCCTGTGATTTTTGAGTCCATTATAGGACTCATTTTTGATCGGTTTGCTGCCGGGTTCTCTGGGGCTCATGTACTCATTGAAGCCGCCAGCCTGAATCATGAAACCCTGTATGACCCGGTGAAAAATCAGGCCGTCATAATGTTTGTTTTTCAGGAGTTGGACGAAGTTGGCGACGGTCGTTGGTGATTTTTGTGGGTCCAGTACCAGCTGAATATCGCCCATGCTGGTTTTTAGCAGTACCTGCACGGGTTCACTGGAGGCTGCAAAAGTGGCCATTGTACTTAACAGTAATATCGCTGCTGCGATGAGGTGTTTCATAGGTTTATCCCCACTCCGAGAATCGTTTGCGTCTTTTTAACCTGGGCAGAATGACGGTTAGCATCGATCCCATAAGTACCGCGAGGGCGCCATACAGGAACCAGGTGTTTCTTTCGCTGCTCTCCAGTTGATGATTGGCTGCTTTCAGTACATCGATTTCATTTTGCAATATCCCGTTGCGCTCCGGCAGTTCCTGGTTCTGTTCATTCATCGAAATGGCATTGGCAGACATTTTCTTGATAGACGATAGTTCGCTGCTCACTTCATCATTCGTTTCTTTGAGGTGATCAAGCTCGGACAGCGATTGGGCGTTCTCTTCCTCCAGCTGTTCCAGTTTTTCTGTCAGTTGCTGAACTTTTTTCTCGGCTGTGGCCAGTTGGGTTCCCATGCGTTCAAGCAGGTCGCGGGCAACAGGCTTTTTCTGTAGATATTGCGATGGCATCCAGCCATCAAGTCCACTTGCCGTAGTGACATGTGTCCAGCCTTTCCCATTAGTTTCCACCAAGGTCATCGCAGTGCCGCTTTTAATGCCACGATGCAGGATGGCACACCCCGCACAGGGTGAGGATCGCAATGGAACTGTATATTCGTCAGAGACATAAATTGTCTCCGCACTGACCGGACTTGCGAGCAGTACTAATACTGCCATTGAAAATAGTCGCATGGCTTTAAGCATAAATATCTCTAATGGCTGTGATGAGTTCAAGGCAGTACCTTTTTAAATGGTTTGACCAAAACGTTGGCATAGACCCCAGCACTGTTGTATGGGTCGGCATCGGCCCATTTTGTTGCAGCTTCCAGTGATTCAAATTCTGCTACGATCAGGCTGCCGGAAAAGCCCGCTTCGCCGGGGTTTTCGTTGTCTACAGCAGGGTGAGGCCCTGCAAGCAGTAACCTCCCTGCCATTTTCAGGTCTTCCAGTCTTGCCAGGTGGGCGGGTCTGGAAGCCAGTCGCAGTTCCAGGCTGTTTGCTACATCCTGGCTGATAATGGCATACCACATAGGGTCACTTCCCTTTTTTGTCGTGGTGGTGGATCACATCCTCAAGGGATAAACCGGTCAATTTGGTAATCCCCCTGAAGAGATAAAACAGTGCTCCCATCAATACCAACATCGCTGGAAGGGCAATGACCGGAAAACTCAGCGCCGTCATTTTGCCCAGCTGATCGTTAAATTCAACTGTACCCGGCTGCGCAGTGATCAGCAGCGTGGCCAACAGATAATTCAGTAATGATGAAAGGAAGAAAGACCCAGCTACCATCCATGATGCATTGGCCAGACATTTTTCAAAGTGCAGACTATTGCCCCTTTCTGTCAGTGCGGCGGCTACACGATCTGTCTGAAGTATCTTGTCATTGTATAGAAACGTTTTTACCAGTGGATAGGGCGTTTTCAGGGAGACAATGGTGGCCAGCCCGAATATGGCGGGGATAAGCGCTTCTTTTATGGCGATATAAGCCGGGTCCAGTTCAAGAAGGCTGATTCCGCCTGTTAAAAAAACACTAACAACACCCAGTGCGGAGAAGAAATTGATTTTTCTTGCAGCAATAAAGTCTTTTAGTCCGTAGATGACAGGGAACGCCAACGCCACCACAATAGCGAGTCGGGTGCCGAGATAGCCGTCACCACTGAGTTTGGTCAGAATTAGTGTGGGAATGATAATGTTGAAAAGCAGGTTTAGAAGCAGGCTTTCACTTTTGCCGTTATTGGCTTTGGTGTTTTGGGGTGTTGGGGACAGCTCGTTCATTAGCGGGGTCTAAACAGTCTGTGTGTGGCCCGCCATTGTAAGGTAAGGCGATCGGTTTATCGACCGGAAGTGGCCTTCCGTCAATACCTTGAGGATGCCGGAAAAGTAGGAGATAAAAAGTAGCCAACTTGTTGAATTTTGAATAAAAATAAGGCAATAATGCATAAATCATCGCAATAGATTTAAGAAAAAGTCTTATATCCTTGATTAAAAAGGAAAAAAATATGGGCGTTCTCGGGATGAGTAACAAGCCAAAGCAGCAACTGCAAATGGATAGAGAATTTGGCGACCTGTTGATAACCTACCTAGAGCAGCTTGGGGTGGAGTATGTATTCGGGGTGCCAGGTGGAGCTATCGAACCCTTCTACAGCGCACTCGCACGGAGCGAACGTCGAGGCGGCCCCCGTGCTGTTATCGCCAGGCATGAAAGCGGCGCTGCCTTTATGGCCGATGGCTATGCCAGGGCGACCGGCAAACCTGGTGTATGCCTGCTGATTACCGGTCCCGGCGTGACCAACGCCACCACGGCGCTGGCTGAGGCCTATTCAGATTCCGTGCCGCTGCTGTGCATTTCCAGCGTCAACCAGATTAGTGAACTGGGCATGGGCGGTGGTCGATTGCACGAGTTACCCTCGCAGCGCAATCTAACATCCGCATGCACCGTATTCAGCCACACCGTGCTGGACCCCGGCGAAATACCCCACGTTCTAGCCCGCGCCTTTGCGGTTTTCAGCAGTGGCCGACCGGGTCCGGTGCATATAGAAATTCCCATCAATCTACTCACCGTGGAACTGGATTTCAGCCCGGAAGGGGTACAGACAGTTACCAGGCCAGGGCCGGACCCCCAGCGCATCGAGGAGGCAGCCCGGTTGCTGGCATCGGCATCGA
>CATLZI010000047.1 GCA_950063125.1 uncultured Porticoccus sp.
GATGACAGCCAGGTTGCCATCTTTATCGGCGTGCACAAAGTGTGCATCCATGGGGTACAGCTTACCGTTAATCGCATTTTCACTGGGGGCGTGAACATGGAACTGTTTCAGTTCGAAGGCCTTATCGTCCACTTGCATGGTGCTGCCCTGTACATAATTGACCTGGACGGTATGACCATTGTTGATGACATGTTTGCCGCCGGTCTTGTAATCCAGTTCCAGCGATGGGAGGTCACCCTCTATCGTGTTGGTGATATTTACCGGCGACTGGTTTTTGCCCGTCTTGCAGGTGGCATATTCTGTGGCGAGACTGCCCCAGTTTTCCGGTCCCTCGTCACCCAGGTAACTCCAGGCGGTACCGTCGGCAGCGTGACAAGTCCCGAATGCCAGCATCCCGGCGGTTAATAGTGACAGTTTTATTGAACATTTTTTCATCGTTAACTCTCTATTGTTAAAATGGATTTTTATTGTTGTCTTGGGAAATGCATTGCACCTCCCTTAACGCACTAACCCCTGTCTCTGGGTATTATTCGAGCGATGTCATTCTTAACTGACTGACTTGTCTCTCACAGGTCCAGGGATTGTTGTATATTCAACCAGAAATTTGCCGGGTTGTTAAAGGGTCGTGAAAGGCCTATTTCCATCTCCGGGCTTGGCAGCACGGCGTTCCAGCAACAGATCATTGACAGACTGTCGGGAAACGCCCAGTGCCGTTGCCAGTTTCACAACGGACAAACCGGATCTGCGAATAAACCTTTCCCGCAGTATAGCGCTGGGATGGGTGGGTTTTGGGGTTGCTGGTTCGCGGTTATTCGGGCACATATCCGGGTGTATGGTTATTCAGGCGTAAAGTCGCTTAAATTTTCAGGCCAGCCCGATTAATTTTCGGGCCCCTTTTAGTGGGGGGTAGAGGGGGGTGACGTTGTTATTTGTTCGGGATGTAACGTGTGGCGTGACGAATTTCAACGCACACCGAACGGAGATGATTGCATTCATATGCCCTCATTATTGGAGCAGCTACAGTCTGGTCGAGACCTGAATTTGTGGATGATTTATCCGGATGTTGGTCTTTAACTGAAAGGAGGTTAAATGTGTTGTGAGTCGGCGGGGGCTTCAGCGCGGTTTTCGATGGAGTAATCGCGGATAACGCCGGCGACGCGTATGCGGTAGTCGGCGAACAGCTGCTCCCGGCCCGCCTGTTGCGCAGCCCTGTGTGCACTCAGATTACGCCATTCTTGAATAGACTGTTCATCGTCCCAAAAAGACAGCGACAGTATCTTGTTGCTGTCAGTCAGGCTCTGGAACCGCTCTACAGAAATAAAGCCCTTTATTGAGGATAAATACTGCTTCAGCTCGGCGGCGGTCTCAAGGTATTGGGGCTTGCCCTCCGCTGTGGGAGTAACCTCAAAAATAACGGCAATCACATTAGTTCTCCTGTCACGCATTGCATCCATGGGTGTCCAGCAGGAAGGCAAGCACTGTGTCCATTAAATGGTTAATCGTCCGGTATTGCTCCGGGGTGGCACTGAGAATGGTGGCGGCATCTTGCACGTGGTCACCGGGTATTAATTCCGCACTGCAATGGGTGACAATATCCCTCGCCGATGCCGGCGTCGTCTCCAGATGAAATTGCAGTCCTATCACCGACGTGCCCAGCTGAAATGCCTGCAATTGACAGGCAGCGCTGGAGGCGAGTGGAGTTGCGCCCGGTGGCAAGTCAAAGGTCTCTCCATGCCAGTGAAAGACGTCCACTGATGAGGGGAAAGAAAAGTTGTTTGTCCCCGGCGCTGTGCAACCATGGATCGGAAACCAGCCGATTTCTCTGGTCGGGTTCGGGTAAACCCGTGCGCCCATGGCGCTGGCGATCAATTGTGCGCCGAGGCAGATGCCAAGCACCGGCTTGCCCGCGTCAATGGTGCGGCGAATAAAAGCCTTCTCTGCCACCAGCCAGGGGAATTGTTGCTCGTCATTGACGCTCATGGGGCCGCCCATAACGATCAGTAAATCGATATCGGGAACGTCCGGCAAGGTAGTCCCATCAGTATAGAAAGGTGTTCGTGTAACGTGGTGCCCTGCGGCTCTCAGCCAGGGTTCAATGCTGCCGGGGCCCTCGAAGGGCACATGTTGAAAAATATGGCTGCGCATGGTCGGTGTCCGGAATCCTGAGGTCGTTCGGGTAATGTGGCAGTTGTCAGTTTTCCTGTAACTGCTGTGCGGTTTCCTCTTCGGCAATCTGCAATGCCTGATAGGCAGTAAAAGTAGACAGGAAAATCTCGCCGCTGAGGCGCTCGGGGAATGTATCGTTTTCCAGTTGGCCGAGCACCGGGCCTTTCACTTCTGCCAGGTGCAGCTTCATGCCTTCATCAATCAGACGCTCATTGAGCATATCGAGCATTTGCATGGCCGTGGCATCGACGCTACTGACTGACGACATCACCAGCACCAGGTGGTGGGCCTCTGGCTGTGCTTCGAGTGCGCGAAGAATGAACTTTTCCACCGATTCCGCATTGCCAAAGAACAGGTTTTCATCCACCCGGAGTATCAGAATTTCCCCCCGCGTTTCGACCTGATAGCGATTCACATTGCGAAAGTGTTCTGTATCGGGGACTCGACCGACAATGGCAATATGGGGCCGACTGGCTCGCCACACCAGGGTTGCCAGTGACAGGGCGATGCCGATGGCAATGCCGACTTCCACGCCAGCCAGCAGTACGCCCAGAGCCGTTCCCGCCTGCGCCATACCTTCGGCCCGATCGTAGTGCCAGTTGTGAATCAATGATTTGATATCCACCAGGCCGGTTGCAGCGATAATGATTGTGGCGGCCAATACCGCCATGGGCAGGGCGTGGAATAACCCGGTGGCAAAGACCAGTAACAACGCGATCAGGACTGCCGCAAATATCCCTGAGAGTGGCGAGCGGGCACCCGCTTCGGCATTGACGGCGGTGCGTGAAAAGCCACCGGTGACGGGAAAAGCACCGGAGAGGGCACTGGCGATATTGGCCGCACCCAGTCCGCGCAGTTCTGCGTTGGTATCGATGCGCTGCCGGTTCTTGCTGGCAAAAGCCTGGGCAATGGAGACGCTTTCCACGAAGCCGATCAAACTGATGGCCAGCGCCGGCAACCACAGTTTGGTCACGATCGAGAAATCAATGGTTGGTACCTGCAGCACCGGCAATCCTCCCGGTAGGGCGCCGACTACGCGAAGGTCAGTTTCCCAGCCCATTAGAGACACCAATACAGCGCTGCCCAGCACGGTCACGATGGGCATCAGTTTGGCAATCAGCGAAGCCGTGCCCTCGGCGAGGCCGAGGCCCATGAGCAGTTTTGCCAACCAGTGTCGGGCCAGCCATAACAGCACAAACGTGGCAAAGCCGAATGCCGCCGTGAGTGGTTGGATGCCACCCAGGTTGGCCATCAGCCCAACAGCCAGCTCAACACCGGTTTCACCGTGGCTGTTGATGCCCAGTAACGGACGCAGCTGGCCGATAATAATCAGCAACGCTGCGCCACTGATAAAACCACTGATCACCGGGTGACTTAAAAACTGGGCCATGGCGCCGAGTCGCAACAGGCCAAAGGTAAACAGCATGACCCCCGACATCATGGCCAGCATAACAGCCCCGGCAATGTATTCCCCGCTGCCTGGCTCGGCTATCGGGGCCAGTGCGGCTCCGGTCATCAGCGAAATAACCGCCACCGGTCCCACCGACATCACCATGGATGAGCCAAACAGTGCGTAGGCAAGCAGTGGCAGCAGGCTGGCATAGAGCCCCAGTTGCGGTGGCAGGCCAGCCAGTGCGGCATACGCGAGACCCTGGGGGATCAGCAGCAGGGTGACGACCACCGCTGCTACCAGGTCGCTGGGCAATAGCTTTGCCTGATAATCCGTCAGCCACGAGGGTAGCAGTTTGCGCATCAGAGAGGTCCTGTTCCCAATGGGTGGTCAGAGATCAAAAGGTATTGTCATTATCAATGGATGTTAGACGGGCCGCTGGCGCTGGAGCAGCTCATAAATAGCCATGCCCAATAGCATGGCGACGGTAAATACCAGTGCTTTCAATTCGCCCGCACCGAGCGCCACCAGCGCGGGGCCGGGGCAAAATCCCGCCAGCCCCCAGCCGATGCCAAATCCAAGGCTGCCCAACACCAGTGGCTTGTCGATATCCCGTCGGGTTGGTAGGCGCATGACGTCACCCAGTAGAGAGGTTTGGCGCTTACCGGCCAGGTTGAAGGCGATCAGCCCTACTGCCACGGCGCCGCCCATGACCAGCGCCAAGGAGGGGTCCCAGGGGCCGGCGAGATCGAGAAAGCCCAACACTTTTTCGGGGTTGGCCATGCCGGATACCAGCAGGCCGATACCGAAAATCAGTCCCGCGATAAAGGCCGAGAGCAGAGACTTGTTCATTTCATAGTCCCCCTAACAGATGGCGAATAATAAACACTGTCGCAAAGCCACTCAGCATGAAAGCGCCTGTAGCAATCAGGGAGCGGGGCGATAGTCGGGAAATGCCACAGACACCGTGACCGCTGGTACAGCCGGCACCAAATCGGGTGCTGACACCCACCACCAAGCCGGCAATAACCAGCATCGGAAAGCTCGCGTCAATCTGAATGACTGGCAGGGAAGAAACCAGTAGCCAGAGCAATGGTGCGGCGACCATGCCCCCCACGAAGGCCAGCCGCCAGCCCGTATCCCCTTTTTTTGGTGTCAATAACCCGCCGACTATGCCGGAAATTCCCGCGATGCGGCCATTCAACAGAACAAAGGCTGCGGCGGCCAGACCGATCAGTGCGCCGCCCAGCAATGATGTCCAGGGTGTAAAGGCTTGCCAGTCGATAGTCATGGATAAATACCTGTGGTGATTGATAAATCGGGCAACCGGGTCAATGGTCGATCCTGCAGTAAAGATCGTACAAAAGCGTCACCAGCGCTAGCGCCTTTTGATCCGCTATCCGGTAAAAGATACGTTTACCTTCCCGCCGTGTGGTTACCAGCTTTTCCCGCCGTAGTATGCCCAGTTGTTGTGACAGGCTTGGCTGACGGATTTTCAGTTGTGTTTCAATTTCCCCGACACACAACTCATGCCTGCTCAGCAGACAAAGCAGAAGGAGTCGGTCCTCATGGGCGACCCCTTTCAGCAATGCGCTGGCAGCACCGGCGGCCATGCGCATCTGGTCGATGTCATCAGAATTATCAATGGCATTGTCAGGTGGTGCAGTGACGGACTTTGGCATATTTTAATCTATAATAATACATTATGTTTAATTGTATATTATTGGTGATCAGTTGTGTCAACGTTCTGAAGGTTTGATGCGATTAAACGGAGTGCCAAGAAAAAACGCCCTGACCTGACGGGGTTATCAGGTCAGGGCGTGAAAAGGGGTGTGTTAATGAGAGTTGATGACTTTGGTTGTGCCGACTGATTTGGCCAGACCGATAGCATTTTCCATGGATTCCGCCGTGCTGAACATCGGGCTGGTGCCGATGATCTTGCGCCTGGGAGTCTGGAGTTCGAAATAATGCTCGTTACCGTCCGACACGTTTCTTTGATAGTTATTCTCGTAATTGCAGATATGCTGCAGCTCCGAAATATCATTTATGGCAGAACCCTTGGAAAAATAGGGTTTGCTGACCAGAATTGTCTCTCCATCTTCAGTCTTCAGTGAAAAGTTAAAGGTACCCTTGTTATCTTTGTGCAACTCGTATGAACTGGACATTCTCTTTTCCTCTCTTGTTGAATGATCCGATGCCTGGGCATCGGATTGTTATAGCGCCTGCCTCAATATTTGTTCGGGCAGGATGAACGTCGTATTCGTAGAGTTACCCCGCCCCGTGACCGATCTGAACCATTAGCCTGGTTAAAATCAGGCCCGGTTGATACTCGATTGAATCGTGATCTTTCAGTTCAGATCGGCGGTGAAATTATTATATTTAATTGGTTATTTATTCAATATCCTATGAATTATATTTTTGTTTATAGTTTTTTTATCCGGCATATTTTGTTTGATAAGATTATGATAAATATAGATTTTATTGTTTTTATTGGTAGATTTTTATTGGGTAAAAAAATATGGAATATTTTCCATTGTATTAGTTTTAACGGGTTTAATATAAACCAAATAATACGCAATGAAAAAATAATACTGATTAATATTTTTTAATACATCAAAGGGTGAATAAAATATTTTATTATGTGACTTTTATGTTAATAAAATGATGATTGGGTAGCTGGGAAGGTCGGCTATAGTCGAAAAGGTCAATGTATAAATTAGTTGTCGGAAGAGGGTTCGCTGTGCTGACTCACCGTGGAAAATAGTGCGCACAACTGTCCGGGCCCCAGGCTTTCGAGGTGAGCGATATTGCGCTCGGGGATTTTGTCCGTATCGGGGTAATTAGCGATGGCATTTGCCAGGCTGTCTTCGCGGAGCAGGTGAAGCATGGGGTAGGGGGAGCGGTTGGTGTAGTTCCCCGGCGCATGCTCGACGCTATTGAGAAACTGGTAGTCGGGATGAAAACTGGCAATCTGAAAAACGCCCCGGAGTCCCATGCGCTTCAACACCCGGTCAGCCCAGATCAAAAATTGCTGGTATTCGAAAAAGTCGCTTAACACCTGTGGGTGGATAATCAGTGTTGTTTCGATGGATGGGTCCCGTTCGAGCCTCCCAAGCTCTGCTTCCAGGTCGCAGACCAGCATTTCCTCAGTGGTTGCTGCCGAAACAAAAAAGCGGATTCGGTCTTTCATCAGCTCCCGTTTGGCAAAAGGGCACAGGTTTAACCCCACCACAATGGTTTCCAGCCAGAGCTTTACCTGTTCTACCACCCGTTGGTGGGAGGGTGGCAAGTTCGTTTTGGGCATGCCGTTCAGCTCTTTTTCACAAAGGCTGACTTGAGCTGCATAGCGCCAATACCGTCAATTTTGCAGTCGATATCGTGATCACCTTCCACCAGGCGGATATTTTTTACCTTGGTGCCGACTTTTACGACCAGCGACGAGCCCTTTACCTTCAAATCCTTGATCACGCTCACGGTATCGCCGTCGTTGAGGACATTGCCGTTGGCATCTTTGACGGCAGGGTGCTGCTCGGTATTTTCCGCCGGGGCCTCCATGGACCATTCGTGGGCACATTCCGGGCAAATAAAGAGACTGCCATCTTCATAGGTGTATTCGGAGTTGCATCTCGGACAGTTGGGTAAATTGAGCATACCGGTACTTGTATCCTGTTCTGGGTGGGGAGGCGTAAGTCGTATTTCAGCAGGGGGATATTTTATGCCTTTTCAGCTGACAGGTGTTGGTGCTGTGGCAAGGTTTTTGAGGGATTGCTTGCACTTGCAGGAATCAACTTCAGGTGATTACTGTCACGGGCATCTCCGCCAGTCGCAGATAAGTTCGGCGGCGGCGAACAATTGGCCACCATCTATAGAGAAAAATCTCCATGGGTCGCCACATCGCCACCCAGCCGCCGATCATTAGGCCTTCACTGAGTAATTCGGCAAATCCACTGTAGGGGATAGGGTTTGCCAATAGGCGACCGGCTCCTACACAGAGACCCAGAAAGGATAGGCCGATGACCAGGCTAAGCCTTCCCTCCCGCATTAATTGTCGCAACTCGTGCCGGCAAAATCTGGCCCTCTCGTTGAAATAGTTATGGATGGCTTGTTCCAGGCGTTTTTTTTCCTCTGCAGAGATCGCCGTTGCCAGGGTAATTTCCAGGCAAAAATCTCCCTTGGCGGGATATTCCTGGGCCCAGTCCATGATGAATGCCTCGGCATTGGTGTCCAAATCTCGCCCGAGGAAAGGTGATGGGTCCAGCGAATTGAAAAGCTGCTGGATATTGTTCAGCTGCAGACGGATGACATGGGGGGCATGTTTTGACATACAGGATTTCTTTTGTGTGAGGCAAGTAATGTTTATCGGCAGCAGGCAGTTTGTCAATTGGCCGGCATGGACGGCGTTACAGGGATGTTGGGGCCGCTGATTCTAATGGCGTTCGAACCGCGACAGTATGGCATCGACGGTAATCTCCAGAGTTGTCAGTGCTGATGCTTTGGCTCTGCCCTCTGCCGAAGCGCGATACAGGTGGGGTGTCATGGCTAGCAGACAAGCTATCGCTGAAGCGTCTGTCAGCGTGTGGCGGTAGCGAATGCTTATGCTGGATCGGGGCGTGAACTCCGCCGGTTGCTGCGGCTCAACCGTGCGAGCTGGCCGGATGCGGGGGTAGATGATGTCGCGCAATTCCCGGAGATGATCGGGTCCGGCATCCATCTGATACAGAATGCCGCCGGGTTTAAGTACCCGGGCAAATTTATTGTAGACGGGAAAACCAAAAATACACAGCAGCCCGTCCAGCGTATTGCTCAATACCGGCAAATTGGCATTGCTGCCCACTACCCAGTTGGACCAGGGAATGATGCTGGTTGTAGTCGGTTCCGACATGGTGGCGGCCTGCTTTGCTGCAGAAATGACAGCCCACTTCGAAATATCCAGCCCCATGAGGGCAAGTGAGTGTTTTTTGCCGCCTGCCGCTGTTCTCAGCCGTCGTAGGTAGTAACCTTCACCGCAACCGGCATCGAGGCAGCTCGCGGTGGTGTTGGTGGGGAACTCCGTCAGAACTGCCCGGTTCACAGTATCTGCTATCGGTTGATAATGCCCGGCGTTCAGGAAGTGCTGGCGTGCCGCCACCATCATTTTGCTATCGCCGGGGTCGGCTGAACGTTTTTTCTGCACTGGCAATAAGTGGATATAGCCTTGCCTGGCGATATCAAAGCTGTGTTCGCTGGCGCATCGCCACGTTGTGCCGTGGCGCGACAGGGCCTTGCCATCCAGGGGGCAAGCCAGTGAGTTGAACGGCGCTGCGTTAATGGCCTTGCCTCCTGAGCTGTGCTGAATCATTGGGGGCGTCTGAGCGGCTGTAATCAGGTTTGGTCCATTATCTGAATCAACTCTTCGGCGCGCAGAATCAATTGTTCTTGATCCTTCAACAATGCTTCCAGCAACATTACAGAACTGCCGGATTCGCTCTGGGCGATTACTGTGAGCTTGCTGTTGCGATGGGATAGAGTGTCGAGTCGCTCCTTGATAAGATTCTTCTGTTGCAGGAACCGGTTCAGCCTTGGGTTGTCTGCCTGGCTCAGATTATCCCTCTGGCGTTTGGTGAACGACCGGCCACACTGTTCACAAACAAAATCCCCTGTCTTCGAGCCAAACATGTATTCATCGGCAAAGGATGGGTGGTCGCAAGGCTTGTCGCCCCAGCTTTCGCGCAGTGCTTTTGCTTCTTCTAATGTCATGGGGACTCCGTGATATATTGATGAATAAAGGTGGTCTTGGCCGGGGGCGGCTTTGACGTTGTCTGAGCAGGCCGTAAGGGTGCCAAACCGGCTGTAAAACAGCAAATATAAATACGTTGCATGGCAGAGTGACGGCTTGGTCTGGACGGCTCTTTACCTTTAATGTAATGATTGAGTCGTCTTCACAAAGTCAAGCCGGGCACCATGAACAAAGCAGTTATGATTCGTCAGACGTACTGGGTTCCTCTTTCACTGATGGTGGTGCTGTTGGTGATGATGCTGGCATCGTGCAGTAGCGGTTTGCCCAAAGGTGGGGCCAAGACCAAATCCCAATGGAACAGTTTCGAGGAGGCCAAGGCGTCCTACGACAGCATCATTCTCAACGAAACCACTACCGGTGACCTGCAGGAGCTGGGTTTTGATCCCTACAGCGCCCCTAACGTCAGGATTCTTTCCTACCTCGATATCATTCAGAAGTTCAGCCCGAACAGCTCCGTGACAAATGATGACCTACCTCCCAGTGTGAGAACCTGTCTCAAGTCCCGCGAGAAATGTCTGGCCTATGAGGCAACGCCCAGCGTCAGTAACAGCAAACGGGTGGGCAATGTGGTGCTGGACTTGCTAAAATTCAAACGCGAGCGTATTCGCAACGGTTGGAATTTCAACGCCCTGATCGTGATTGACCACAATACGGTGGTCTACAAAATCTGGAGCGGGGTTCCCCTGATCGACGAAGAGGAAACCCGCCGCAATCCACTGGGGCCGCTGCAGGATTCTGTCGGCACGGCGGTTCGCAGCGGCGCTGAATAAGTCCGGCGCCACGAACACCTTACTCTATCAGCGGCGATTACATGCCCGGTTGATAAAATCCATTGTTGGCAGCTGTGTCTATTGCGCTACTGAACTCACAGCTGCTATCCCAAGTGATGAGTACCAAAGATTATGACCAACAGAGATCAGCACGACACTTCGCCAGAAGCCGCCGTCGAAGTGGACTCGCAGCAGGATGAAATCGAAGAGACCAAACCGAAAAATCTCAGTGCACTTGAGATTATTACCCAGGCGTTCTGTCTGGTGTTTGCTCTGCAAAGAAGGCGTGGTATGAAGAGAGCATCGGACCTGCTGGAGACCAATCCGAAATCCGTGATTCTGGCGGGTATCATGGCAATGGTGATTTTCTTCTCTATCTGTTTTATTGCCTCACAACTGGTCATCAGGCATCTGGTGCCATAACAGCCCCCGCAGCATGATGGGCTGGCAGGGTTTACTGCCTGCGCGCGGCAAAACAATCGATCGTCGGGCTGATGCTGCGCACAATTTCCCTGCCCACATTGGCAGTCAGTTTGTTAAAACCAAAATTTGATGTTAATACATCGGTTTCGTTGAGAATTTCTGCCTTATTGGCGTTTTCGATTAACTCATACCGAAAATCGATTCTCGTGAAGAGGTTGCCCCGGGCAATATTGAGCACCTTGATTTTCAGTAAGAGCCCGTCTGTTTTTGCCTGTTCGCTATCCTGGACGATTACCACCTCATCAACAATACCGGTCAGCGCTGAGGCGGTTTCCTTTCTGACCAATTGCGCAATACTCTCACGCGGCTGATGCTCTTTGTAGGCAAACAGATAAACCTTGTTCGAGCCGGGCAGGGCAAAATCACCACACAGGGTGTTTGTCCCAGCTGAAGCCGCATGGGCCTTATGCATTAAAAGGCCATAGCTATTTCCGATAATAAAAAGGGCCCTGGCAAATAAAAATGTCATTTTTTGTTTCATTCATCGTCCTGAGTTTTTCTGTTCAATACGGTGCCCGAAAGTGGCAGCTTTTAGCTTCAGTCAGTTGAGAGAATACCCAGCAGTTTCTGGGTGTGATCGACTGTCTCGAAACCCAGGTCGGTCAGGTAGCCTCCATCCCT
>CATLZI010000048.1 GCA_950063125.1 uncultured Porticoccus sp.
TGTCATTTAGAGCATTATTTTTGAGACGGTAAAGACGAGCATGAATGTTAAACAGGAAATGCAAATACCCTGGCACTGTATATGGATTACCGGTGCAGGGCGGGGTATCGGTGCGGCACTGGCACGCTTGCTCTGTGAGCGTGGCGCAACGGTCTATGGTTCTGCTCGCAATCTCGACGAGCTAAACCAGCTGCAGTCATCGCTGGTCTCTGCGCCCGGGAAATTTATTCCGGTTCCCCTGGATATCCGTCGCCCCGCCGAAATAGCCGCTCTGTTTGAACGCTGGGACAGAGAACAACGGTTTCCGGAACTGGTGGTATTGAACGCGGGGACCCATGACCCCGCCAGTGCAGAGGCCTTTTCTGCCCAGCGCTGCCGCAGACTGTTGGACATCAACCTTCAGGGTACGATCAACTGCCTCGATCCGGTGTTGCATCGCTACCTTGCCGACCGGAGAGGCCACATTGCGGTGATGGCCTCCGTCGCTGGCTACCGGGGCTTGCCAACGGCGGCGGCATACTGTGCCAGCAAGGCAGCACTGATCAGTCTGTGTGAATCGCTGTACATGGATTTATATGGCACAGGGGTGCGATTGCAGGTAATCAACCCCGGTTTTGTCCGAACACCGTTGACCGATAAAAACACCTTTCAGATGCCCGCGCTGATGGAGGTGGATGATGCCGCTATGGCTATTTATCGGGGACTGCTGTCCAGTCGCTTCGAGATTGCTTTCCCGCGGCGATTTGTGTTCTGGATGAAATTGCTGCGGCTGCTACCCAATCGGCTTTACTTGTCACTGATGCGCCGGGCGACCCAAAAATCGCTATGAACCCTGTGTCGTAGCCTGTTTGATTTCCAAGTCAGCTTGATTGAGAGACCTGACTTAAAGATCATCCGGGTCGAAGACGATACAGAGCAGGCCGGCGGATCATGGCCGGCACTGAAATACTGCAGCTGTCACCATCGGTTGTTACTCTGGCTCTCAACCCCGTCTATAGCGCTTCAAAGTGATCTGTCAGCAGGCAGTCATAACGCTGTTTGTCGTAGGCTTTAATGGGCTCGATATCAGCAGCACCGATGATGCCCTGTTCAGCTGCGCTGGCCAGTGCCAGATCCAGATTATCAGGATGTTGCAGAAGCCCCTTGTTGCGTGCACGAACGAATGCCTGCCAGGGTTTGTCTGTTTTGAGCAATGCCTGATAGGTGGATTCAACCCTCCCCACAGGATCCAGTGGATCTTCGTTGAGATACACGAATTGGCTCAGTGCCTGCCGCACGGGGTTCGGTTCCATGATCAGGCCGCCGAGTCGACGAATCTGATGATCATCCGGGGCCCGGTGAATACGCCCCAAAGGAAAGCAGGTAAATGCCAGAATTTTGCCGAGCCACCGCAAAGGGAAGTTGTCACAAAATGACAGCAACGCCTGTTGGGCCCTGAACAGGGAGCGCTGCACCGCATAACGGGCGTGTGCTTCTGTGGCATCGTTCTGTTGATTGGCATCGTGGTACTTGAGGATGCTGCAGGCAATAAACAGTTCGCTGTGGACGTCGCCAAGCCGGGCGGACAATAGCTCCCGCCGTTTGATATCCCCACCAAGTATACCCAGGGCTACGTCGGAGCAACTGGCCAGAGCTACGCTCAGATGGTTGATGCGCTGATACCACCGACGACTGAAATCAGAGGCGTCGTCGGGCACCGGGCTGAAGCGTGCCGCGGTGACGCCATACAGCTTGAGCCGTGCGATATTGCTGAAAATGTGTCCCAAATGTTGCCTGAAAAGGGGATCAAATTCTGCCAGTCCCGCTTGCTCATCGCCATGTTGCAACGTTTTTAATTCGGCATAGAGATAGGGATGACAGCGCATGGCACCCTGGCCAAAAATCATCAGGGAGCGGGTCAGAATATTGGCGCCTTCCACGGTGATGGCCACCGGTACCGAGTGGTACATTGAGCCGAGAAAATTGCGCGGTCCCAATTGAATGGCTCGGCCACCCACCACGTCCATGGCCTGATTGACGATCTGCCGCATCCGCTCAGTGGCATGAAGTTTGGCCATGGCGGTCAGTACCGAGGGCGCACCATCCGCCAGTCCCCGGGTCACCATCTGCCGCATCGCTTCCAGTGTATAGGCACCTGCGGCAATTTCGGCGGTGGCCTCCTGAACGCCTTCAAATTTGCCGATTTCCATATTGAACTGGCGGCGGATCCGGGCAAAGGCCCCGACTGTGAGGTAGCACATTTCGCCGCTTGCAGTCGCCAATGCCGGAAGGGATACACCGCGCCCTGCGCCCAGACATTCGATCAGCATCCGCCAGCCTTTGCCGGCCATTTCGGCACCGCCGATAATCCAGTCGATGGGAATAAACACGTCAGTGCCACTAATAGGCCCGTTCATGAACGGAGCCCCCGGATTGTGGCGGCGACCAATCTCGACTCCGGGGTGATCGGCGGGCAACAGAGCACAGGTAATGCCGTATTCCACGGTGTCCGGGTCGCCGAGCAAGCCGTCAGGATCCCGCAGTTTGAAGGCGAGGCCAATTGCCGTCGCAACCGGTGCCAGAGTGATCCAGCGCTTGCTGAAAGTCAGGCTGAGACCGAGTACTTCCTCGCCGTTATGTTGCCCTTTGCAGACAATACCGAGATCCGGAATCGAGCCCGCATCTGATCCGGCCTCCGGTCCCGTCAGACCGAAGCAGGGGAGTTCTGTGCCGTTGGCAAGGCCCGGCAGCCAGCGCTGTTTCTGTTCTTCTGTGCCGTATTTTACCAGCAGTTCTCCAGGCCCCAGTGAGTTGGGTACCATGGCGGTGACTGCGGCCGTGGGTGAACAACTGGCAATTTTGCTCATGATGCGGCTCTGGGCATAAGGGCTGAAATCCAGCCCGCCAAACTCCTCCGGGATGATCAGACCGAAAAAGCCGTGTTGCCTCAGATAGTCCCAGACTTCCGGCGAGAGATCCTGTCGTTGATGCGCATCCCACTCGTCGATAAGCTGGCACAGTCCCACCACTTCATGGTCGAGGAATTGTTGTTCCCGCTCACTGAGCCGGGGCAGAGCAATCGCAGAAAACTGATGCCAGTCCGGTTTGCCACTGAACAGCTCTTTTTCCCACCAGGTGGTGCCAGCTTCCAGGGCTTCCTGCTCGGTTTTGCTGATGGTGGGCATGGACTTTCGCAGCATGTGATACATCGGTTTAATCAGCAATTGCTGACGCCACCGGGGATGATTGAGGAGGATGGATACACCGATCGTCACTAACAATATCAGCCACATACCGCTGCAATAGATTGTCAGCAAGATGGTGCCGACCACCATAACCAGAGAGCCGGTTTGCAATGGCGGGCGGTAATAAAATACAGCTGTGAGTAAACCGATAAACAGCAACAGTGATAACAACATAGTCTTTCCACCCTTTTTTCGGCAGGCTTATGAGGCCTTCTTGCGTATCAATGATTGCAACCTTAGACGATTCCGTGCCTCTCGCCCAGTGGTTGTTTTATCATCATGATTGTCTAGAATAGTCTGGATTTTCTGACCTGCAGTGATTTGGCGCAGGTGAGAACCCATCTCACAGCAATGGATGACCGTTGAGCCCCGGCTCGGGCTCCTGGAGCTTACTGCGAGCATCGATAAAACAGGACTTTTGTCACCCTTGTCTGCGATCAAAAACACGCACCTCGAACTCGATAAGAGGGCACTGGCCAATCGTTTTGGCTCCCGTGCGGAGAGTTATGAGGCCGCGACGCCAGTTCAGCAGGTTATGGGGCAATGCCTGCTGGACAAAATCCGCCGCGAGCTACCCGATGCGGAGGTTCAGGAAATTCTTGAAGTCGGCTGCGGCACCGGTCGGCTGACCAATGCGCTCAAAGCCCTGTTCCCCTCAGCGAACATAACGGCGATCGATATTTCGCAGGAGATGATCGACTATGCCACGGAACAGGTACCGGGGCCTGACTACCTGGTTATCGACGCTGAAGAGTATCTGCAATCACTGAACCGGCAGTTTGATCTGATTGTCTCGAATGCAACGGTGCAATGGTTTGTTCATCTCGATAAGGCCATCGAAAGAATGTGTTCGGTGCTTGCTCCGGGCGGGTTCCTGGCGCTGGGCACCTTCGCCGAGCGCACTTTCTGTGAGTTGGCAGATGCATTTAATTGCGCTTATCAGAAAAATCAGCTCGCTGTTCAAAATCATGTGGTGCCGATGAAGTCTGTCGATTATCTTCGCCAGATACTGCCGGAGGCCGAGCTGGTTGAGCGGGATATTCTTGCGCATTTTGCCGATGTCAGGACGTTTTTACAGTCCATTAAAGATGCCGGGGCAGTGAACTCCCAGGCGGGCCAGCGGCGGATTCCGAGGGCTGTGCTCAGGGATATGCCCCACTACTACGAAGCGCTCTATCAAAAACCCGGTAGTCGCGAAATTCAGGCGACCTATCACACCTGCTTTCTGTTCTATCGCCGGCCCATTGGTTAGAGCCCGGCCACAATGTTGTTCAACTCCTATCTTTTCCTGCTGGTTTTCCTGCCACTGGTGTTGGCCGGTTTTTATGGTGTGGGGCATCTTGCCGGGCGTACCGGAGGGCTGCTCTGGCTGGTTGTCGCCTCGCTGATTTTTTATGCCAGCTGGGAGCTGTCCTATCTCTGGCTGTTGCTGGCGTCCCTGTTATTCAATTATCTTGCTGCGCGGCTCATCCGTAAACTGCCCCGTTACCGGCGGCTGTGCCTATGGATTGCAGTACTGGCCAATGTGGCGCTACTGTTTTATTTCAAGCTGGTCATTGCTGTTTTTGGTGGCAACGGTGCAGCCTTCAGTACGACCCACCATATTCTGATCCCCCTTGGGATATCTTTTATTACTTTCCAGCAAATCGCCTTTCTGGTGGACACCTACAAGGGCAAACTTACGGAAGGCAGTGCACTGGAGTACGTGCTTTTTATCACATTTTTTCCGCAGTTAATCATGGGCCCGATTGTCCATTACCGTGAATTGCAACCCCAGTTCAGGAGCGCCGGGTTATTTCGCTGGAACCCGGATAACTTCTCCCTGGGAATGTGTATTTTCATTGTTGGTCTTTTCAAAAAAGTGGTGCTGGCCGACAGCATTGCGCCATTCGTTGATGGCGTATACGGGAATGTTGCCCAAGGTGAAAGCATTGCGCCGGTAGATGCCTGGGCTGCGGCGCTGGGTTTTACGCTCCAGATTTACTTTGATTTTTCTGCCTATTCGGATATGGCGATTGGCCTTGCCCGGATGCTCAATATCAATCTACCCATCAATTTCGATGCCCCGTACCGGGCAGTGAACCGTTTTGATTATTGGCGACGCTGGCATATTTCGTTTGGCGCTTTTATGCGCCAGTACGTGTTCTTTCCCCTGGCCCGTGCCAAGACATTTAAGGTCGGCCATGTGGGTGCCCTGGCAGTGACGACACTTTTGTCGGGATTCTGGCATGGTCTCGGTGCGACATTTATCGTCTGGGGTGCACTGCAAAGCCTGCTGATGCTGGGGGTTCACTACCGCGGGGTCCTTGCCGGAAAACTTGGATTATCTTTTCGGAAAAGCGGGTTCCCATGGTTTTCGATGTTGCTGACATTCCTGGTGACGGTCCTGCTCGGTGTGCTGTTTCGTTCGAGTGACCTGCAGGTGGCATTCGGTATGTATGAGCAGATGATGGTTGCCCTGCAAACCACTTTCAGTGGAGACATTACCGCGCTTTATCAGCACATCGATCGCACGTTTGACCGCTGGGTTTTAATCAACCTGGTCCTGATGGTGCTGATTGTTTGGGGGATGCCCAGCACTCGACGCCTGTTTGCCAGGCACTGGACAGCGCTGGACCAACGCACTTCGAGCCCCGAAAAAACCGCACCGGATCTGTTGCCCTGGTTTCGACATCAGGTGTTTGGGCTGAGTCGTCGATGGGCGATTATCATGGCAGCCTTGTTGTGTTCCGCACTGATTTTCATGAGCGGAACCAGTCGCTTTATCTACTACCAATTCTGACCATGAATACTTACCTCCGTTATTTTTTCTGTTCGCTGGCGGCGATTTTTCTGCTCGGTGGCGCACTCAACTTTGCGCTTGATCCATTGGGTTATTTTCGCAACCACGACGTGCATGTTGGCACTTTTTTGGGAGAGCGCGTTTGGGGAGATGATCGAACGGCACAGAATTTGTCGATCGACACCCATCGACCGGATACCCTCATAGCCGGAAACTCAAGAGTCAAACGTGGCTTCGCTGTGGATGACCGACAATTGACGGAACGGTTGGGTGTGATACTGAATCTCGGTTTGCCCGGTGCGCGTTTTGATGAGCTTGATCGCTATATACGGATTGTTCTTGAAGACCATGTCGTGCGACATCTGGTGATCGGTCTGGATTTGGGGCAATTTCTTCCTGACAGAGAGCTTGTTGGCGGCTCCACACCGGGGCCGTGGCTCGATGCTGACGGTTTCCCAATCTGGTTAAAAAAGCTGGCGGTTGCGCTCTGGTCAAAAAACGCTTTCCTGGCCTCTGCAAAAGTGATGTTTCGCCCATACAACACAACCCTTAACGGCGGTGCAAATTCAGAAACCATGCTGGAGAAACTTGAGGTATCCGGCCATCGACGGATGACGCGCAAGGTCGAGGCACATTTGGCCCGCCGTTATTCAAGGTTTGATACAGGGGTTTATGTGGAGAGGGTGGCGACACTGAATGCGCTGCTCGCCGATGCCTGTCTGAACAATACGGATGTCAGACTGTTTATTTCCCCCATACATATCCGGCAGCTTTTGTTGATTCGGGAAGTGGGTCATCTCGGTCTGTTTTTTAACTGGAAAACGCAGCTCGCGGACATGGTCAGTCAGTATCAGAAAAAGGGTTGCCGTGTGACACTGACGGATTTTTCGACAATTTCCCCCTACACTAGTGAGCCATTTCCCGAACCGGGCGATAAACAGCATCGAATGCAATGGTATTGGGAATCGAGTCATTACAATCATCAAATGGGGCGAGTGGTCATCGACCGCCTGTGGAATCACGACGATAGCCATGATGGTTTTGGCAAAAATCTTACCGCTGAAAACATCGCCGGGTGGCTGGACAAAGAGCGAAACAATCTGAACGCGCTGGTACGCAGTCAGCCGATGCTGGTAAAGGAAATCAGCGATTTAATTCGCTAGGGTCCCTCCACATTAATTTGTTGCATCTGTTGAGACTAAAAAACCAATCCAGGTGTGAGAAACGAATTCACCCCTTCTAAATTGGGTGATGATCAACGACGGCTGGCGTTTTGAGCGTCCCGATTTGAATGGTTGCGATTGATTCACCCCGCTATGAAGAATGAGCGCATTATTTGGCCGTGGTTAATGCGCTTTTTGGTGACTGCCCGCCAGCAGACAGTAGAAAGCTGGCAGTACAAACAGGGTCAGCAATGTCCCGATACCCAGCCCTGTGGCAATGGTCAGGCCAATGGCAAAGCGACTTTCTGCACCGGGTCCCGCTGCCATTAACAACGGCACCATGGCGACCACCAGTGCCACGGAGGTCATCAGGATGGGACGCAACCGGATGGCCGAGGCCTCTATCACGGCGTCGAGCTTGCTGAGTTGTCGGTCGGCCTGCAGCTGGTTGGCAAACTCCACGATCAGAATACCGTTCTTACTGACCACCCCGATCAGGGTGATCAGGCCCACCTGGGTGTAAATATTCATGGTCGCTGCACCCATCATGATAAACGCCATGGCACCGGCCACCGACAGTGGCACCGTGACCAGAATAATGATCGGATCGCGCCAGCTTTCAAACTGGGCGGCCAGCACCAGGTAAATGACCAGCAGAGAGAGGAAAAAAGTCACCATCAGGGCGCTGCCCTGTTGCTTGAATTGCCGCGACTGTCCTTTGTAGTCGTAATTGAAACCCGCCGGAAACAGCTCTGCCGCTTTTTGCTCAAGAAATGTGATGGCATCGCCCATGGCAACGCCGGGTTGGGTGACACCTTCCAGTGCGATGGCATTGAGCTGGTTGTGTTGAGTGCGGGAAGAGGGTTCGACCTGCTGCTCAAAATCCACCAGGTTGCTGAGTGGAATCAGGTCACCTGAATCGGCCCGGATATAGTAGCTCTTCAGGTCGTCTATTGACGCCCGGGCACTGCGCTCCACCTGGGGAATCACCTCATAGGAACGGCCCTGCATGTTAAAACGGTTGATGTAGCCGCCGCCGAGCATATTGGACAGCGACCGACCGATGTCGCCCATGGAGAGTCCCAGGTCGGCAGCCCGGTCGCGGTCGATCACAATTTTGTTTATCGGGCGATCGATCTCAATGGATTTCTGCAGGAACATGAAGTTGCCGCTGGCCATGGCGCTTCCCAGCAGTTCATCGGCCAGCGCATCAATCTCTTCATAGCTTTTACCCGAGGTGATTACAAACTGCAGTGGCAGGCCAGTGCCGGCTCCCGGTATGGGCGGGCGGGGAAACACAGAAATGCGCACGCCGGGGATTCTGGACATGGCTTGTTGCATGAGGGGTTCCACTTCGAACTGGGATATCTCCCGCTCGTCCCAGGGTTTCATCTTGAAGCCGCCAAACATGGAATTGGCACTGCCTCGGCCGATCAGCAGGAAGGTCTCGTCATAACCCGGCAGTTCTTCAAAAATCTCCTGCATCTGGTTGCCGTAACCTTCCATATATTCAAGTGTTGCCGTTTGGGGTGCCGTTCCCATAAACAGGAGAATGCCCTGATCCTCTGGCGGCGCCAGCTCATTCTGGCTCAGCTGCAGCATGAAATAGATGGATGCGAGAAGTACCAGCGCAAAAAAAACCACCACCCAGATTGATTGCAGCACGAAAGCCAGTGAGCGCCGATAACTGCTGGCGAGTCGGTTGAAGCTACGCTCCACAAACCCCTCAAAGCGGGATGGGTTGCCGTGGGGCTTGAGTATCTTGCCGGATATCATGGGGGACAGGGTCAGGGCGACCACCCCGGATATCAGCACGGCACCCGCCAGCGTAAAGGCAAACTCGGTGAAGAGGGAGCCAACCAGCCCACCCATGAAACCGATCGGGGCGTAAACGGCCACCAGGGTGGTGGTCATGGCGATAATCGGGGTTGCCATCTCACGGGCACCGTTCAGGGCTGCCTCGAAGCGGCTTTCACCGTTTTCGATATGTCGGTGAACGTTCTCCACAATAATGATGGCGTCATCCACCACCAGGCCAATGGCCAGCACCATCGCCAGCAGTGTCAGCAGATTTAGGGAGAAGCCCAGCATCAACATGATCAGTGCGCCACCGATCAGCGACAGTGGTACAGCAATGGATGGAACGATAGCGGCACGAAGGGAGCCCAGTGTAAGAAAGATCACCAGCAGGACGATAATCACCGCTTCGCCCAGGGTTTTGATGACTTCCTTGATGGAGCTGTCGATAAATTCCGAGGCATCGTAGGGCAGTTCAACCAGCATGCCTTCGGGCAGCTGTGAGCGAATATCCGGCAATTCGGCGCGCACCAGTGCGGCAACATCCAGGGGGTTGGCACCCGGTGCGATCTCGATGGCGATGTAGGTCGAGGGCTTGCCTTTGTAGTTGTTGATGGAGTCGTAGGTCTGTGATCCCAGCTCGCTGCGGGCGATATCGCCGAGACGAATAATGCTGTCGTCGGTCTGTTTAATGACCAGATTGCGGAATTGCTCCGGATTGTTGACGTCGGTGTTGCTGGTCAGATCAATGCGCACCAGTTCGTCCCGGGTGCTGCCGATACCGGCGAGATAATTGTTGTCCAGCAGAATTTCGATCAGGTCGCGTGGGGTCATGTCGATTGCGGCCAGTCGCTGCGGATCAATCCAGACCCGCTGGGCAAAGGTCCTGCCCATCAACTCGGCCTTGCCGACCCCGGCCAGCGCCTGCAGTCTCGGCTGCACCTGTCGGGTAAGGTAGTCAGTAATCTGTGGAACCTTGATGGTGTCGCTGTAGAAAGCGATATACATCAGCGCGGTGCTGTCCCCGGTGGTCGAACTGATCACCGGGTCACGCACGGCTTCCGGCAACACATCCCGCTTCGAGGCGACCTTGGCCTGAATTTCTGCCAGTGCATCATTGGCGTCGTAGTTCAGGACCATTCTGGCCTCGATGGTCGAAATACCCTGCTGGCTGGTGGAGGAGAGGTAGTCTATCCCCTCGGCTTCAGCAATGGCCTGCTGCAACGGGATGGTCACGAAACCCTTGACCAGTTCTGAGTCCGCCCCGGGATAGGCCGTGGAGACCGTTACCGTTGTGCTCTCCAGCTCCGGGTACTGACGGACCTCCAGTTCAAGAATTGCGCGCAACCCCATCAGAAGAATGAGCAAGCTGACCACGGTGGCCAGCACCGGTCGGCGAACAAAAATATCCGTAAAACGCATCAGTTGGCAGCCTTGTCGGAGGTCACCGAGTCGACAATCTCAACGGCCTGGCCATTGCGCAGTCGCAGCAGGCCGGTGGCAACCACCTGTTCATCTTTCTTTACGCCGCTGGTGACAGATACCCTGCCGTCCCGGACTTCGCCAGTGGTAACACTACGCCGCTGCACTGTTTTTTGCTGATCTTCCCCGGACTCGATGACAAACACAAAGTCGCCATAGGTGTTATAGGAAATCGCCGTGCGCGGCAGAGTGAGTACTTGATCCTGCTGGCCGCGATAGGTGCGGACATTGGCAAACATCCCCGGTCGCAGCTGGTGTTCCGGGTTGGGTAATTCGGCGCGCACGGTAAGGGTTCGGCTTTCCGTGCTGACGGAGGTCTCCAAGGCCAGTACTGCACCACTGAAAAGCTGTCCAGGGTGGGCAGTAACACGGATTTCAACCCTGTCCCCCACACTGATGTGCGGGAGCTCCCGTTCTGGAATTGTAAAATCAACATAGATGGGATCGAGCATACTGAGCTCGACGATGGGAGTGCCCACTTGAAGAAACTGACCGAGGTCGACCATGCGCAGACCGATAATGCTATCGAAAGGGGCCCGGATACGTTTCTTGTTCAAAATGGCCTGTTGTTCGTGAACCCGGGCCTCAGCGGCTTCCAGAGTGGCTTTTGCTTCATCAAAAACCGACTGGGAAATGGTTTTTCCCTTGATCAGATTGGAATAGCGCTCGAATTGCTGAAGCGCCAGCCGCTGCTCGGCTTTCAGGGTTTCCAGCGCGGCCTGGTCCGTATCGGTGTTTAGTTTTA
>CATLZI010000049.1 GCA_950063125.1 uncultured Porticoccus sp.
CAGTGGCATTCTCATTAACCGGGAGCGGAAGACATGTGAAATGTCCAAGTGTTCCTCAATATGCTGCAATATACTTTTAAAACGAACCGTTCCTTTCTCGGCAGTGGACTGATCATAAATATAGAGCAACCCCAGATGTCCCGGCGTAGAGGGTGTCTCAGCATAGAGATAAACCGAATCGTGACCACTTAACTGTTTCATTGAAATTCCCGTATTAAAGTGAATATATCAATTGGGCATTGACCAGCGACAGTCATAGGGATTTTGCGGACAGACATGCAGTTCTTTTGTAGGCTATTGCCACTTTCCAACCAAATAGGTGGCGGAGGCAGGCCTGCCTGGCTCTAGAAATAAAAATTACGGTGGTTACCTACTTGCGCTCCCCTCTAGCATAGCAAAAAATCCCTCTTCGCAGGGTCGGACAGCTGGTCAGCCACGAAAGTGTGTTTCACTGGCGATCAGGTCAAAATGCCCTGACGGGCTGATAGCAAACTTTTTACCGGTTCAAAAGATTTTCGATGGATCAGGCAGGGGCCCAGTAAAGCAATAGCTTCGCGGTGCGCCCTGGTCCCGTATCCTTTATGGGAGGCAAACCCGTATCCGGGAAAGGCCTGCTCCGCCAGGCACATTTCGGCATCGCGACACACCTTAGCCAGTATAGAAGCCGCGCTGATAGCCTGAACTCTATCATCACCACCGACCACGGCTTCAGCCGCATACCCCCAGTCCGGGAGCCGGTTTCCATCAACTGCCACATACTCAGGTTTCAGTTTCAGGCCATCGACTGCCCGCACCATGGCCATCATAGTGGCACGAAGAATATTGTATTGGTCAATCTCATCCACCGAGGCTCTAGCGATATGCCAGCTGAGTGCTTTTTCCCTGATCTCCTCAGCCAATTGATTTCGACGGGTAGCAGAAAGCTTCTTGGAGTCGGCCAGACCAGCCACCGGCTTGCGGGGATTGAGAATCACAGCAGCCGTAACAACATCGCCTGCCAGTGGCCCTCGGCCAACCTCATCGACTCCGGCCAGCAATTCTCCCCGGTAGCGGAGCTGGACAACGCTCATCGCCTGCGGTCCTCCAACAGGTCCACTAACGCCTGGCCTGCGGCTCGATTGCCGCCGTGGCGAAGCGTCTGGTGAAGCTCAGCAAATCGGTGCTGCAGCGCTAGAACTTTTTTCTCGTCAAGGAAATAAGCCAACACGGCATTGCTTAGATTATCCACAGTGGCATTATCCTGAAGCAGCTCAGGCACCAGTGCTTCCGACGCAAGCAGATTAGGTAACGATACCCAGGGGACTTTCAGCATTCGGGAAACCAGCGCATACGTCCATTTACCCAGACGGTAGCTCACTACCATGGGCTTATTGAGCAACATCGCTTCTAACGTCGATGTACCGGACGACAACAACACAACATCTGCCGCTGCCATGGCCAAATGAGATTGGCCATCAAGCAACGTGACTGACATCGTAGGATATTTATTCAATAGGCCATTTAACTGTTCCAGACGATCATGGCTGGCAGCGGGGACAATCAGATGTAAATCGGGCAATTGCCGGCGACAGCTTTGCGCCACCTCAAGGAACAGTCGACCCAGGGAATCGACTTCAGAGGCCCTGCTACCTGGCATCAGCGTCAATATACGTCCGTCTTCCGGAAGATTCAGCGTCTTGCGGGCCTGTATGCTATCTGTAACGAGAGGAATTTCCTCGGCGAGGGGGTGGCCCACAAAAACAACCGGGACATCATGCTGTTTGTAGAAATCAGCTTCAAACGGCAGAAGTGTCAGCATTAAATCCACTGCACTGGCTATTTTTTTTACCCGCCCCTGACGCCAGGCCCAAACGGAAGGGCTGACATAGTGTGCCGTCAACAACCCCTGCTGCCTGAGCTTTTTTTCGAGCCCGAGGTTAAAGTCCGGAGAATCGATACCCACCACCAGATCAAATCGGTTTTTGATAAAGTGTTGATAGAGATGGCGGCGTATACCGAGCAACTCAGGTAACCGTTTCAGTGGCTCAATAAACCCCATGACTGATAGACGATCCATGGGAAATAAAGAGCGAAAACCCTCGGACAACATTTTATCGCCACCGATGCCCTCAAACTGTGCCTCCGGGTAGTGTAATTTTAAAGACCTGATGAGACCCGCACCCAATTGATCGCCGGATGACTCCCCGGCAACCAGACCAATTTTAAGGGGTGATGACATGGGCTAACGAAGAATACCGCGTGAAGAGGCGCGAACAGAATCAACCAATAGTTTTACCGCAGGCTGTTCTCTGGCCAGAGTATCCAGCAAACCAATCGCATCCTGCAGACCATACCCCTGCCGATAAAGAATTTTGAAACCTTGTTTAATGGCCGTAATCGCTGTTCTGTCAAAACCGCGCCGTTTGAGCCCCTCTACATTGATGGTTTTCGCCTCAGCTGGAGAACCAGCTGCCATGACATAGGCGGGCAGATCCTGGGTTAAATAGGCTGCGGCACCGGTAAAACTATGAGCGCCAATGGACACGAACTGGTGGATCAGGGCATACCCGGAAATAATCGCCCAGTCTCCCACGTGGACATGCCCCGCCAAAGACGCATTATTGACCAGAATACAGTTATCGCCCACAACACAGTCGTGACCTATATGCACATAGGCCATCAACAGGTTATTGCTTCCAATTGAGGTTAAGCCCTGGTCCTGAATGGTACCCCGGTGGATGGTGACACCCTCTCGAATGGTATTGTTATCACCAATTTCCAAACGTGTCGGCTCACCCTTGTACTTCAGGTCAGGGGTATCTTCGCCAATCGTGGAGAACTGAAAAATTTGATTGTTTTCGCCAATCGTAGTCAAGCCCCGAATCACCACATGGGAATGAATTACCGTGCCAGCCCCGATAACGGTATCGGGGCCGATCAAGGTCCAGGGGCCGACATGGACACCGTCGCCCAACACAGCGGAGGGGTCAATAATGGCGCGGGGATCAATGAGAGACATAAGCTAATAGGTTTTCAGGGCGCATAAAATCGTCCCTTCACAAGCCAATTCACTATCAACCGTTGCGCGGCATTTAAATCGCCATATAGTCCGCTTGACTGAATCAACTTGCGCCTCAAGCATCAATCTGTCCCCCGGGATTACTTGCCGTTTGAAGCGGACACCATCAACACCAGCAAATAAATACAGCGCGTTGTCATCCGCATATTTGTCCTCAGTTACAAACCCCAACACACCGGCAGCCTGAGCCATGGCTTCAATAATCATCACGCCTGGAAAAATCGGTACGTTAGGAAAATGCCCATTAAAAACTTCTTCATTGCCGGTAATATTTTTGTAGGCGAGAATCCGCTTTCCCGGATCAAGTTCCACCACCCTGTCGATCAGAAGAAAAGGGTAACGGTGCGGCAACCGCTTCTTTATTTCAGTAATATCCATCAGCTTTTCTCAATATTCTACAGGGCGACAATAACAGCGGCGGCTATAATTTTTTTTCCAGTTGTCTGACTCGCTGAGCCAGATCATCCAGTTGATTGAACCGAACTGCATTTTTTTTCCAGTCACGGGTTTTACTAAACATTGTGCCGGATGAATATGAACCTGGCTCAAGGAGTGATTTTGTCAGTATGGTCCCTCCGGTTAAATGGGAGCCATCACAGAGTGTGATATGGCCCACACAACCGGCTCTACCGGCAAAAGTACAGTTTTTTCCGATAGTTGTGCTGCCTGATATGCCGGTAAAGGCTGCCATGGCAGTATTTTCGCCCACATGAACGTTATGAGCTATCTGAACGTGGTTATCTACAATAACACCATCTTCAATAACCGTATCAGCAAGTGCACCACGATCTATGGTGGTACACGCACCTATTTCGACATTGTTGCCGATTACAACGCCACCAAGCTGATGAATCTTGATCCAGTGCCCCTGATTTTGAGCAAAACCGAAACCATCCGCGCCGATAACGGCACCACTGTGAACCGTAACAAAGTCACCCAAGACAACACTGTGGTAGATACTGACATTGCCGGCAATTCGACAGCTTTCGCCAATCGCGACGTGGTTATCGATAATAGTGCCGGCACCAATCCGGGTGTTGGCTCCAATCGTTACCCCTTCGCCAACCACCGCTAGCGGACCAATCGCTGCAGTCGGATCGATATTGGCGCAGTTCGCTACAACGGCACTGGAATGGATGCCAGGGACGGCAACCGGTGCGCGATCAAATAAAGCAGTCGCCAGTGCATAGCCAAGATAGGGGTTAGCCACAACCAGCTTCTGGCCGGAGTAATATTCCGCCATTTCCGAGTTCAGGATTACAGCCCCGGCCTGTGTTTTCTCCAGATCCTGGCGATAGGCGCTATTGGCAAGGAAAGCCAGTTCATTCGCATCCGCCAGACGGAGTGTGCTGATACCGGAAATGCGAAAATCGTTGTCACCGCAAACATCGGCACCAATATGCTCGGCGATATCCTTAAGAGAATAACTCACTGTCACCCTCAAGAGCCCTCTATTTGATGATCAACTAATTTACTTTGTCTTTTTATTCAACCGATCGGTGAGCTTGTCTGTGATATCCAGTGAAGGAGCCGCCGTGACCACAGCCTCAGCATTAATCAATAATACGATCCCTTCCTCATCGACGACTTCCTGGAGAGCCTCGGCAGCTTTTGGACGCAATTCCTGAACAATACTGTTCTGCAGATCTTTTTGGTCCGCCTTAATTTTTCGGGTTATCAGCTCCAGGTCGGCACGGTAGTATTCCATTTTCTTCTGTGCCTCTTCTGCCTGCTCCTGTGACCAGGTCATGCTTTTGCTGTCAACTTCCTGTTTCAGTGACTTCATGTC
Organism: uncultured Porticoccus sp.; assembly: GCA_950063125.1. Lineage (GTDB taxonomy): Bacteria > Pseudomonadota > Gammaproteobacteria > Pseudomonadales > Porticoccaceae > Porticoccus. The sequence goes on from CATLZI010000049.1 coordinate 4,848, forward strand.
GGCAACCGTACTCTCATATTTTGCTTCAAGACCGGCGTAATCCGACTCACCCTGCTTCTGTTTCAGGCGGGCTTTGGCCACATCAGTACCGAAAATTGCCCTGCCAAAATCCACAATGGCAATATTCCCCTCCGCGGCGTTTCCCTCAGCCGAAAATGCAGAAACGCTAAACAGGGCAACTGTGACAATGAATAACTTTTTAACTACACGCACATCAATTCTCCATTCGTTTTAATGAAATTATCAAAAAGTCTGCCCGAGCTGAAACTGGAAGACTTCACGCTCATCCTCTTCACCAGCATTCAACGGGAAGGCAATACTGGCCGTTATCGGGCCAAAACCACTGATCCAGGTGCCACCTATACCCACCGAGTAGCGAAGTTCACCGACGTCCGGCTCCTGACAGAAATCTTCACCTCTGTCACCGCAATCAGTATCAAAAACGTTACCCGCATCAAGGAAAACAGCCGCCTGCAGAGAGCGCTGATCCTTGATAAAGGGGACAGGGAACATGACTTCTACACTGCCGGCAACTAGTACATTACCACCAAAGGGGTCGTCATCTGTTTCACAGGTGCTCAGGTCATTGGCATCCGCACAATTAAAGGGATTCCTCGATATATCTCGTGGGCCAAGCGTATTGTTCTTGTAGCCACGCACCGAACCATTACCACCACCGTAGTAATGTTTGAAGAAGGGGAATACCGAGGTGCCACCATAGCTCTCACCATAACCCAGGTCTGCCCGCAGCCGCATGGTAAGTGAAGAAGTCAGTGGACGGTAATGCTGTCCTGCATAGGATGCCTTGTAATATTCGAGATCACTTCCAGGGACAGCCAGCTCCCCCGTCACTCTGTGAGAGGTACCTGTGGTTGCGAGCCGACCACGGTTGAGGGTGGAATAACCCCAGGATAGGCTGGTCGTAAAAATATTAAAGTCCTCGCCGTTCCGGTCAATAAATTCCTTAACGCCTTCAGAAGCAAATGCGCCCTCATCAAGTTTCAAATTTTCGAAGCCGAGGCCAAAACCGACGCTTGAAATCTCGGATATGGGGTAGCCAAACGTCAGGTTGCCACCAAAGCTGTCCGTGGTGAAACTGGACAGGTTCACCTCACCATAATCGGTCTTGCGGTAAAAAACCCCAAACCCCGCAGAAATTCCATCCCGGGTAAAGTAGGGGTCAGTGGCACTAAAAGAGAAGTTGGTGGAATATTGACTACGGTTGACACCTATTCCCACATTGTTGCCAGTACCAAGAAAATTGCGCTCCTGAATATTACCGCCGATCACCAAACCGTAGGTTTGTGCAAAGCCCAGACTCGCGCCGATACTGCCCGACGGCTGCTCTTCTACCGTGTAAACCACATCAACCTGGTCATTCGTGCCCGGTACCTGCTGCGTATCCACGGTCACTTCTTTAAAAAAGCCAGTGCGGTTCAGACGGGTTTTGGACTGTTCTATTTTCCTGGTCGAGGCAGATGCACCTTCCATCTGCCGCATCTCACGACGCAAGACTTCATCCATGGTTTTGGTGTTACCACGGAACTCAACCCGTCTGACATAGGCACGCTTCCCAGGGTTGATAAAGAATGTCACCGTTGCGGTTTTGTCGTCCTCGTTAATCTCTGGAGAACCGTTGACCTCTGCAAATGTGTAGCCCTCGTTTCCCAAACGCTGGGTAATGAGCTCCGATGTATTGGTCATCGACACTTGGGAAAATGTCTGTTCTTTCTTCAGCATGATGAGACGACGAATTTCGTCCTCAGACACAATCAGGTCACCCGCCAGCCTGATTTCATCCACCGTATAAATATCACCTTCATTGATATTGACTGTAATAAAGACCGATTTGCGATCCGGACTGATGGTGACCTGCGAGGATTCAATACTAAACTTCAAATAACCGCGATCAAGATACCAGGATTCAACCCGCTCAATATCACCAGCCAGTTTTTCCCTGGAGTATTTGTCATCGCCAAACATCCAGGAAAGCCAATTCGTGGTTTTCAGCTCGAACAATCCCAGCAACTGATCCTTTTCAAAAGCGCGGTTACCGACAATGTTGATTTTTTTGATTGAAGCGACCTGGCCTTCGTCCACAACAATATTGATAGCAAGACGATTTCTTGGCATTTCCTGGAGATCAGTAGTCACTTTCGCGCCATATCTACCCTGTGACACATACTGACGTTCAAGCTCTTGGGACATCCCTTCAAGAATGGATTGGCGGAATATTTGCCCCTCGGCCAGACCATTATCCCGCAGTGCTTTTAGCAGTTCTTCTGTTGGTATCGCCTTGTTGCCCTCCATGGTTATTTGGGCGACGGCGGGGCGTTCCTTGACAGAAACAATCAGAATGCCACCATCTCGCGATATACGAATATCATCAAAATAGCCTGTGCGGAAAAGCGCCCTCGTAGCACGACGTACCGTATCCTCATCGACCAGATCGCCCACACTGAGCGGCATGGAGGCGAACACGGTGCCGGAAGACACCCGCTGCAAACCATCGATACGAATATCTTCGACCTGAAACACTTCTGCTCGAACCGAGACAGCCAGAAAAAAAAGGCACAACAATAGATAAAAGTGTTTCATTGGAGACTGGTTTTCTCTTGATTCTTGTTGGTTACTGCAGCTACAGCCGCATCAGATCATTGTAGAGGGCGAGCAACATCAACCCAATCACTAGGAACATCCCAATCCGGAAGCCAATCATCTGGATTTTTTCGGACACCGGTTTCCCTTTTATTGCTTCTATCATGTAATACATCAGGTGTCCCCCATCCAGAACCGGGATGGGGAGCAAATTCAAAACACCCAGACTAACACTGAGAAAGGCCAAAAATCCGAGATAGGCCGTAAACCCGTATTGGGCAGAAGCGCCCGCCACTTTAGCAATGGTGATGGGCCCACTCAAGTGTTTTGAGGAAATCAGTCCTGTAAGCATCTTTTTTACCGAGTCGAGTATCAACACGGACATATTCCATGTCTGCTCGACACCCCGACCGAGCGCCCCAAACAGGCTGTAATCGGTTTTTCGGATCATATGCTCAGGCCATTCCGGCATCCGGACGGACATCCCTACCTGACCTATTGCTTTACCATCATCGCCAATGACCTGCTCGGGTACCAGGCGCGTGGTAAAGACATCCTCACCTCTCCGCACACTGATATCAATGGCAACAGCCGGTCTGGCCCGCACATAATTTACCCAGCTGATCCAGTCGCCCATGACGGCGCCATCGGCCTTTAATATTCTATCGCCGGCAACCAGACCCGCCTGATCCGCCGGACCACCGGAAGTAATGTCCTCGGCAACCGGAAGAATTGGAGGCGTGTAGAGCGTCAGTCCCAGTCCGCCGATAGGATCTGGCTGATCGGCTTCCATCAACCAGGTTTCCAGCTGGCCTCGATACTCATAGGTCTGGGTCCTGTCAGGCTGCTTAGCCGTGAAGCTTATTGAGCCCGTCTCACCAATCCGACCGACCAACTGCTCATTGAGTGCTTGCCAGGTAGGTGTAGGCTTGCCATCGACGGCAACAATTTCCTGGCCCTGCTGCAAACCGGCACGCTCCGCCACTGAACCCGGGGCAACCGAATCAATAACCGGCGCCATACCGGTGACACCCAGGCTGTATATCAACCAGTAGACCAGAATAGCCAGCACAAAATTCGCCACTGGGCCGGCAATAACCACGGCCATCCGCTGCCAAACGCTCTTTTGAGTAAACGCATACGGCAAGTCTTCAGCCGCCACATTGCCCTCACGCTCGTCCACCATCTTCACATAACCCCCGAGAGGCAGTGCGGCGATGACAAACTCTGTACCCAATTTATCGTGCCAGCGCACCAGCGGTGTGCCGAACCCGACGGAGAAACGCAATACTTTGATACCGCAGCGGCGGGCTACCCAGAAATGGCCAAACTCATGAAAGGTGACCAGAATCCCCAGTGCCACCAACATGAAAAAAATTGTTTGGATTAAATCCATTATTACTTCCTGAAGTGAATATTTTTGCCCTTTCTGCTTGCTGAAAAGACGGCTCGCTTTATTAATGTGCTGAACGAATCAGCTTTAGGGCAACTTCACGGGCTTCTGTGTCGACCTGTTGGACATGCTCAAGAGATTCCAGTTCAGCCACTTCGTGTTTTTCTAGGGTCTCGGCAACGATACGGGCAATATCGATGAACGAAAGCCGTCCCTGCAAAAAACCTTGAACCGCAACTTCGTTGGCAGCATTCAGAACGGCCGGCGCACTGCCACCTTCTTTTGCCGCTCGCATTGCCAGCCCCAGACAGGGAAAGCGCTGCAAGTCTGGCGCCCCAAAATCCAGCCTGGCAGTGGCAATGATATCCAGGCTGGCAACCCCCGATTCAATACGCTCTGGCCAAGCCAGAGCGTGTGCTATTGGCGTACGCATATCAGGGTTGCCCAATTGGGCGAGTACCGAGCCATCCACATATTCCACCATGGAGTGAATAACACTCTGCGGATGAATAACAACATCGATTTCATCGGGCGAAAGACCGAATAACCAGCATGCCTCAATCAGTTCCAACCCTTTATTCATCATCGTGGCTGAATCTACCGAGATCTTTCTCCCCATCTGCCAATTGGGATGCGCACAGGCCTGGTCCGGCGTTACAGATGACAAATCATCCAGTGGAATATTGCGGAAAGGCCCACCCGAAGCGGTGAGCAGAATTTTTCTCACACCACCTTTTTCAGCTGGGTCATAACCCTGGGGCAAACACTGAAAAATAGCATTGTGCTCACTGTCGATTGGCAACAGGATGGCGCCAGACTTCTGCACAGTATCCATGAATAACTGGCCACCCATCACCAGTGACTCTTTATTGGCCAGAAGTACTTTTTTTCCGGCTCTAGCAGCCGCCAGGGTTGGCAGTAGTCCAGCGGCGCCCACAATGGCGGCCATCACCACATCAACGGCTTTGGCCGACGAAACCTGGCAGAGTCCCTCCACTCCCCAGAGGACCTCAGTTTTCAAGCCCCAGCTGTGCAACCTTTCACGCAATTGCCCTGCCGCATCTGCGTCAGCGACTACCGCAAAAGAGGGGTTGAAACGCTGGCACTGCTCGGCCAGCTCGGCAATACGACTGTTTCCGCTCAACGCATAAACACGGAATCGGTCAGGGTGTCTTGCCACAACGTCCAGAGTGCTCACACCGATGGAGCCTGTGGCACCAAGAATCGTCAGTTGCTGCATAGTGTCAGAACCAACCATTACTGGAAACGGTAATTAATGCAAATACCGGCAGGGCTGCTGTCAGACTGTCAATCCGGTCAAGCAACCCGCCATGACCGGGAAGTATGTTGCCACTGTCTTTTATACCCCGGTGACGTTTAACCATGCTTTCCAGCAGATCTCCCAGGACAGACGAGAGAACCGTTACCATCACTGTAAATCCCAGTAACAGCCAGTGCCGGGCGTCCAAACCAAAGCCAAAACCCAGTGCGATGACAATGGGCACATTTGCCAGGACACCGCCAAACAGTCCTTCCCAGGTTTTTTTGGGGCTGACATGGGGAGACAGGTAACGCCGACCGAAACGACGACCACTGAAGTAGGCGCCAATGTCGGCTGTTGCCACAAGCACCACAACGAGGGAAACGAGCCAAGGGCCCTGCTCGAGATGAATGAGCATAACCGCAGCAACCCAGGTGGGCACCAGCACGAGCAGCCCCATGATGGCTCTCATCCACCGGCTACCCCAGAGGATCGCGCTTGAGGGGTACCCCTGCACCCACAATAACGCGATGGCCCACCATGGCACGGTATACGCCAGTATTGCCTGGCCAGCATTAAAGTCCAGATCTACCACTGAAGGAAAATCAATCAGCATGGCTGACAGTACCAACACAATCAATACGATGCACAGGTAGAACACCCGCTGGGACAGACTGGAGAGCCCACTCAGATTGGACCACTCCCAGGCACCAACACCAACAAGGCAGGCAATAGCCAGAGAGAAACCGGTTGGACCCAGCAAAAAAAGTGCTGCAAAGAAAACGACAGCGATGGCAATGCCAGTGATAATGCGCTGCCTAAGCATGTCGTCGACTACCCTCTGGCCCGGTTTCCCGCTTGCCAAAACGTCGTTGCCGGCGATGATACTCATCAATGGCCCGATCAAATGCCAATCCATCGAAATCCGGCCAGTAACAATCGGCAAAATAGAACTCGGTATAGGCCATATGCCACAACATGAAGTTACTGATTCGTTGCTCACCGGCTGTTCGAATACAAAGATCCGGGGGAGGCAAGTCTGTCAACGACATATGACTTTGCATCAATTGCTCGGTAAT